>DASTZT010000402.1:0-5004 GCA_035764225.1 Ktedonobacteraceae bacterium | reverse complement strand
CCCTGGTGGGGGATGGTGATATCTCGTCTCGGTTGGGGCAGGACGAGCAAGGAGGGGGAGGACGCTCAATAAATTGGACGCGCTGAAGCGGGTCGGTACGACGGTTGAGAATCTTCCGACGAGAACGGGCAGGCGAGGAGGGCAAGCGCAAGGCCCCCGCCCAATCCCCACGCCGCCCCTTGCCCCTACCGGTTCCCCCACGATGTCGCATCCTCCACAAAAATCATGAATGGAACGGGAATGGCGATGGTGGACGGATGAGGAGGTGTAGGGGCAAGGGGCGGGGCGCGTGGGGTGGTTGGGGCCTTGCGCTTGCCCTGGTTGGGGGATGGTGATATCTCGTCTCGGTTGGGGCAGGACGGGTAAGGAGGGGGAGGACGCTCAATAAATTGGACGCGCTGAAGCGGGTCGGTACGACGGCTTGTTAGCCTGGAAAGAGGGATATTATGCTGTTTGATCAAGAACAAGATGTTCTTTCTATTCGCAAAGATATTGCCTGGTTGCCGAAGCCGAATGAGTGCCGAACGGTGCTGGCTTCCCAGTTGCCGCCGCTTGAGCTGGTGAAGACGGCGTTGGCGGTGGTTTTTTTTGGCGATCAGTTTCTGGTGACGCATCTGGTGAGTCGGGGCTGGGATATTCCCGGTGGGCATGTTGAGGCTGGTGAGCACCCAGAGGAGACGGTGCGCCGGGAGGTGTATGAGGAGACAGGGGCGGAACTGGGTCCGGTGCGGTTGCTGGCCTATCAACGTTTGCGGCTATTTGGCCCTAAGCCCGCCTCGTACCGCTATCCTTATCCCGATAGCTATCAGGTTTTTTATACGGCCCAGGTCAGTGTATTGCATGACTTCTGTGCTACTGCCGAAACGTTGGGCCGGGATCTCCTGCCGCCTGATGCAGCCTGCTCCCTGGCCTGGGTCCAGCACAATCGCGAGCTGTACGAAATCGCCCTGAAAAGCACACAATAGCCACAAGATTCGCAGATCAAGCAAGCTTTCTACAGGACCAGGACGGCAACGGCGTTTCTGCGGAGCATTCTTCTTGCCAGCCTTCCCATACTACAGTATAATTGCCGGAAAAGGCAGAGCATTTCCAGGGAATCGTTTGATGAATGAGCATCTATCTTATACAATCGTGTGTCTCCTTGCTTGTAGAGCAAAGTATTCTCTGGCAATGTTTTGATGCGTGAAGAAGCCCTGGTGGCAGCGTATGTAATGTGTATGGAGAAGAGTTATAGAGAAAGGAGACGCCGTATGTTCTCTGCTGTACTGTGCAGGCAGCTCACCATACGGCAGTTATCATGGATGCAGTGAATGATCCCTCGATCCTCGGCACAATCAAATTCGTAGCCGGTCCAATGACGGGAACTATCTATCAAATTACGAAGCCCGTTACTAATGTTGGTCGTGAACCAGGCAATGATATTGTGATTACTGATCCCTCCGTTTCACGCCATCATGCTCAGATTATCTGGAATAATGGCACCTGGAGCATCAAAAAGGTGGTGGCGAGAAACTCGTTGACCGTCAACCAGCGCGAAGTAGAACAATCGCCATTGCAGGATCAAGATGCAATCGTGTTGGGAGGGGGTACTACTCTTCTCTTTCAGGCAGGGGCTGTAGCGGCCAAACCGACAACTCCGGCAGCGCCAATGGGACAGGCTCCCCAATTCGGACAGGTTCCTCAGGGTGGTCAGATGCCGCCAGTCGGGCAGACTCCACAAGGCGGACCACCTCCGCACGTTAAGCATGCTGCTCATGCTATGCATGCTGGCGGGGCTGGTCAGGCTCCGCCGATGGGTCAGCCGCAGATAGGGCAGGTTCCTCCGCCTCCAGTTGTGAATACGCCTCCGGTTATCGAGCCTGATAAGCAGCCCAGGCACCCACGCCAGCATACCCAACATGCCGCGCCCCCTCCCCCGCCTGCCACACCATCGCAGGGTGGGTATGTGGCTCCTCCGCCGTATACGCCAACGATGGATGCTCAGCATTATGGCGGACCTGGGACGGAGCGAGCGCCGCTGTTCGGGCCGGACGGTGGGCAGGGCACGGTGAGTATGGCGAATACGGCCACGCTGGAAGTTAGCAACAATACTCACCATGAAACAAACTCTTATCCATTGAACCAGCCGGTGATTGACATCGGGCGTGACCCCTCCAATACCATCGTCATCAATCGGCCAACGGTCTCTACCTTCCATGCCCAGATTGTACGCGAAGGCAACCAGCTCGTCTTCATTCACCCCCATCCCAAACGGGGCAAGACCCTCAACGGCATCACGTATAAGGGTCATACGTATGCTGGCAATGAGCCATTTCGCCATGTGCTGACACGCGGCGATGTCTTCCGTATCAGCGATGAGAATGGCACCTTTGTCACCCTCAGCTACAACGATGGCAGCGGCAGCACGCAAGAGGTCGTACCGGAGATTCATCCGATCCCACTGGGTGCTCCCGTTATCACCCTCGGTCGCATGAGCGATAATACCGTTGTGCTGAACCATCCCCAGGTTTCCGCGTACCATGCCCGCATGGAACAGTTTCATGGCAGCTACCGCATCTCTGATCTGGGCAGCACCAACCATGTATACGTCAACGCTCACCGTGTCACCAACCACCCGCTCAAGCCTGGGGACGATATCCGCATCGGCCCCTTTAAGCTGATATTCACGGGAACAGAGCTGACCCAGCACGATGAGAGTAGCAGCATCCGCATTGATGCGCTCCATCTCAAGAAGGTCGGCAATAAAAGGGTTATTCTGCTCAATGATATCTCTATCGCCATTCCGCCGCGCAAATTCGTCGCCGTCGTCGGTGGCTCAGGCGCGGGCAAATCAACCCTGCTAGACGCCCTCAACGGGCTGCGTCCGGCGCAGGAAGGGGCGGTGCTTTACAACGGGCAGGACTATTATCATCACCTTGCCGCCTTTAGCACCCAGCTTGGCTATGTGCCACAGGACGATATTATTCACCGCGATCTGAGCGTTGAACGCGCCCTGCACTATGCCGCCAGACTGCGTCTGCCCAACGACTTTACGCGCAAACAGATCAAAGAGCGCATCGATGAGGTGCTTGATGATGTTGAGATGAAGCATCGCCGCCACCTGCTGGTTAGCAGGCTATCGGGCGGTCAACGCAAGCGCGTCTCTATCGCGATGGAACTGCTGGCGAATCCCAGCGTCTTCTTCCTGGATGAACCCACATCAGGCCTTGATCCTGGCCTGGACCGCAAAATGATGTTGCTGCTGCGTAAGCTCGCGGACAAAGGGCATACAATCGTCCTGGTGACGCACGCCACCAACAATATCAACGCCTGCGATTACGTGTGTTTCCTCTGTCAGGGCGGTCATCTGGCCTACTATGGGCCACCCAACGAGGCCAAGACCTATTTCGGCAAAACCGACTTTGCCGAAATTTACAGCGCCCTGGAACCGACCGAGGAGGCTCCAGACATCCCAGCTCAGGCGGAAGCAAAATTCAGGCAATCGCCTGAGTTCAATCGTTATGTCGCGGGACCGCTCAGCCAGGGTCCGGCTGGACGCGCCAATGTTCAGATGCAGACGGCGGCGGTCAAACCACCCAAGCGCGGCAATCCCTGGAAGCAGTTCCGCATCCTCTCCGAACGCTACCTGGAACTGCTCAAAAACGATATTGGCAACCTTGCCATCCTGCTGCTGCAAGCGCCGCTGATTGGCCTCGTCTTGTTCTTCCTGACAGGGACCGGCACGTTTACCCCGACCAGTATAACCACCTGTCCCACGCGGCAAGACCCGACAGCAACCTCTGGTCCAATTGTCTCGAATAACTGTCAGCGCGTCGTTGATCTACTCGCCACGCCTCAAGGGCAGCAATTCGCGGCCCAGCAAGGCAAAACGCCCAACCAGATTTTACAGCAGTCCATCGAATTCGGTTCCGGTGGCGACGCGCAAAAGATTCTGTTCATCATGGCCTTTGCCGCAGTCATGTTTGGCTGTATCAATGGAGCGCGTGAGATCGTCAAGGAGGCCCCCGTATATCGGCGCGAACGCACCGTCAACCTGGGCATCGCCCCCTATATGTTCTCAAAAATCGTCGTCCTGGGCATCCTCTGTCTGCTTCAGAGCCTTGTGCTGGTTGCGCTGGTCAACCTCAAGGCACCTTTTACGCACAGCATTCTATTCCCGAATGGTGACAAGACGGGGGCTTTCCTGGAAATCTACGTTTCTATGGCCCTGACCTCGCTCGCTGGTCTAATGATCGGCCTGACCATCTCGGCTATCGTGCCCAACAACGACCGCGCCATGAGCCTTGTCCCGCTGGCACTGATCCCGCAGGTCATCTTCTCAGGCGTCATCTTCTCGCTCGATCAGCCGCAACTCTTGCAAATCGCGGGCGCGTTCTTCCCCGCGCGCTGGGCTATGGCGGCGATGGGATCGACGATGGGACTACACGGAGACAAGCTGGGGGCCGACAGTTTCTCGTACTGGGGCAACCTCTTCTCCACCTACAAGCAGAGCGAGGCCGTATTCCACCTCTTCCTCTGCTGGTTCCTGCTGGCTCTGACCATCATCATCCTTAGCGTCCTGATCGCCTGGTTCTTAAAAAAGAAGGACGTGCGAGCATAAATAAGCGGGTCGGTGCGAAGAGAAGCAATTATTCTCTTCGTCCCGACCTGAGCAGGGCAAGCGCAAGGCCCCCACCCAATCCCGCCCCCGCCCCTTGCCCCTACATCGAACGAGATGGTGGGGAGGCGTGGGGGCCTTGCGCTTGCCCTGGTTGCACGCCATCAATCCGTTTGATATGACAGGCTATTGCCTGTTTTTCCGGTAGCAATCTATAAGATTCGCAATAAACAAATGGTACTTCTTGGCATTAACCTTGTCGAGAAGTATCATCTTATGCTATTGTAGCATTGTTCTCACTTAGGATAGTGTCTATATAAAGGGAACGAGTAAGCCAACCATGCTAGTCAATAGGCGCGTTACTGTCGGCGTTTGTGGGGGGATCGCGGCTTACAAAGCTGTCGAGC
>DASTZT010000401.1:0-8183 GCA_035764225.1 Ktedonobacteraceae bacterium | reverse complement strand
ATAAGTAGACACACCAGCACTAGCAGCACAACAAACGTTGTGCGACGCAGGAAGCGTGAACGCGGCGAAGGCTGGGAGGCTGCCCTGGCCTCCTCATCTTGCCTGTTGATCGTCAGTTTCATGCAGTGACCTCTCCTTCTTTTAAAATGTGATAGCGATCTATTGGAAGCTTTTGTGTGTGCTCTACTCGCCCATCGGGCCAGCGAACTTCAAGCGAGTCAATATTGGTCAGCTTGCCCAGACCAAAGATCAGGCGTCGGTCTGATTGCGAAGCGTAGCCACTGCCCGGATCAACCCATTTCACCCAGCGTCGCCCATTGGCGGTAACCGTTACCCGCGCCCCGATAGCATCGCGATTAGAGCGACCAGTGCCGATCAGGCGCAGGCCAAGCCAATGGTTACGAGGTTGTGGAGTATTCTTGTACAGTTGGAAAGGGGCCCCTTGATTGGCCACAAAGAGCTCTGGCAAGCCGTCGTTATCGTAATCCGCAATACAGAGCCCACGTCCATCATAGAGATCGGTGAGACCGGCCTGCTCGGCTATATCAGCATAACCATTCCCCTGTTTGACATAGAGGCGGGAACGCTCATAACCTGAAATACTGTTATTGCCAATCGGTGGCCAGCTTTTGGCATCCTCAATCACCAGGCCAGGAGTGGTTGCCATCGTACCGAGCTGGAACCAGTAGTCACCGGGTCCAGCCGAGACGAAGCCGTTCAACACCAGGATTTCCATCTCACCATCATTATCCAGATCGACGAACTTTGCCCCCCAACTCCAGCCAGCCTGATCGACTCCCAAAGCTGGAGCCTGATCGGTAAATGTCCCATCGCGATTGTTGCGCCAGAGAAAGTTGCCCTCGACGAGATAGCCAGGTTTGGTGATGTTAGAAACATAGATATCTGGGTAGCCATCTCCATCAAGATCGGCAAAGTCCGCGTTCATGCCTTTGCGCGTATCGATAGGCAGAGCGTGATCGGTAATATTGGTGAAAGTGCCATTGCCGTTGTTCTTGTAGATCATATCCTGACCGAAATCGTTGGCCAGGTAGAGATCCATATGCCCCGTGTTAAACAGGTCGCAGGCACCGACGTCCAGCGTCCATCCCGTGTCATCAACACCTAGTTGAGGTGCCACGTTCGTAAATGTCCCATCGCCGTTGTTGCGATACAGCACATTGGGTCCACCATTACGAGCATGCTCAAAGTCGTTGTGCATGATCTTTGTCGTGTGCAAATTCCAGAGGTCAGCGCCTGTCGGGAAGTAATTCCCGACGTAGAGATCCAACAAGCCATCACCGTTATAATCAAACCAGATCGCGGCGTTGCCATTGGCGATGTCACCAGTGCCTGATTCTCTGGTTACATCGGTAAAGGTGCCATCGTGATTATTGCGGAAAAGACGGTTGGGCGCGCTCCACTTGACGATATACAGGTCGGGCCAACCATCATTATCAAAGTCACCCCAGACCGCATCCATCACCCCGCCTTCTTTATTCAGATCGGCAACGCCCGCCTGAACCGCCACATCGGTAAAGGTGCCATCATGATTATTGCGGAAAAGATGACAGGGCGTATTGCGACCTGAAGAGGAAACAAAGACATCGATGAAACCATCGTTGTTATAATCGGCTGCAGCGACCGCAGCGCCAACGGAGGCCATCCAGGGCATGATATTGTCAAGTTGATGGTCAAGCAGAACTTTTTGATGGGTGACTGCAACACCTGCTTTATGAGAGATCTCCTGGAGACGGAATGCCGGGAAGGTGGGAGCCTGCTGCGCGATGCTCAGTAGCTTTGCAAACCAGTCACTGCGACTCGCCAGTCCAATAGCCGAGATCGTTGCGATGCCAAGACCCGCCTGCCCTATATACTTGAACATCTGACGTCGGCTTGTGCCTTTGTGAATCTGCTCCATGAACAATCTAATCCTTTCTCTACGCACAAATCTGCCAGATCGAAGAATGATTAGTGCATATACTGCTTCAAAGCTTCTTGCAGGGCAGAGGGAACGGGAGCTGGCACCATCTTTTCTCCTTCCCGCCGCATACAAGCAACCTGTTGCTCGCCCCGTGCGATCAGTTCCGTTGTCTGCCCTTGCTGCCGCCAGTATTCAAACAAGAGGGTAATGCGATTTTGAATGAAGGCACCCAGGCGCATCTGGATGAGCACTCGATCAAACGCAAGCAGTTCCGCCGCATACTCACAGGAGCAGCGAACAGTTACCAGAGCCAGCCCGCGCTCCAGTTCGGCTAACACTTCAGGAGCATGGTCACGTAAGAACATCTCGCGGCAGCGACCCTGCCACCGAAGATGATTGACGTAGTACACATTCCCCACCAGATTGGTCTCTTCAAATCCGACCACATGCTGATATTCATAGGCTCGCACCGCTTTCCTCCTTTCCCGTATAGGCCCAATAGATCGTTTTCAGCAACTAACGCCTGATAGCTCGCTCCATCTCGGCGCTATCCTTAACTTCGGAGCAGATGGCGAAAACCAGATGGCTCTTTTCACCTTGCACCTGCGCGCTATAGGTGGAGATGAGAAACGATCCTGCTTTAAGCAGTATCCACCCATCTCCTTTTTTCGCTCCAAAGCGCAGTGGCACATTGACCATCGCGCCTGCTTTCTTCAGACATTCACCAGCAGCCCAGAGGCGCGTCGCTGCAGTATCCAGGTCTTCACTCGCCTGGGAGGTGAGAAACGAAGCTAATTGCCAGCGTTCCGCGCCCAGCAAGTCTTGCCAGAGCAAAGGAGGCCGGTTGGCAATGGCTTCAATATCGCAGCCAACCAGGCGCTGGCTGGCAACGGCGAGAGTGAAATGGGTATGATGCGAGGCCGACAGAGTCGGGGAAAGTCGCTCCATCAGCGCGGGCCTACCATCTAGCCGCCTTTGCACCTGCTGATTCGACCCCAGTAGACACTGGAACGCCAGATCGCTTCTCCCTTGCCGCTCCTGGTCGCTATAGCGCTGGATGATGAGGGAAAGCGCAGCCTCAGGCAAGAAATCGTTAAGTTTGCGTTCCATATATGGCCCTAACAGGGTTTCATTCCAGGTCGTTTGTGGTTGGATCACCTCAACTTGTCGCAGTTGAAGCCCCCGCCACTGTTCCCGCACCTGTCCCTGAGCCGTCCGAACCTCTACATCGTAGGTAAAGAGATCGCCGACCCTACTGCGTTCTTTGGCATAGACAAAGTAGGACTGGCCTATCTCGTGAAGGCACGAAACAAAGCGTATCTCCTCGATTGCCACAGGTAAAAGCTGCCCCTGAGGAATACAAGCCTGAATACAATGGATGACGGCATCACGAGCCGCGAAATCACCAAGTACCAGTTCCGAGGGCAAGTACAGTGCAAAGAGATGCTCTTCGGTAGATGGCGTAATTTCCGCGATACATTCGGTTGCTCGCAAATGCAGGTAGCCACATACGCGTTGGAAGCGTCCTTCATGGAAGAGCAAGGTTCCATACAGATCGCTAGCAGGATCAAGTGGGATACGCTGGCCCTGTCCCGCCACAAGCGCGGGTAAGCCCTCCACCTGCTCGTACTGCTCAAAAGGTTGCGTCCCAAAGCGACAGGTAGCACGAAAATGATCGACTTGAAAGCCCGTCTCTTCACTGCGTATCACCACATCGACCTCCCCGGACTCGGCAACTAGCGTAGCCAGGCGGATCTTCAGAGAACCTCTTTCCGGCACCACAATAGGGCGAGTTAATTGCACTTGCTCAAAACATGGTGGCTGCTTGTTGCCTGTCACCACCATCGCGATTTGCGCCATCGCTTCCAGCCCCGTTACAGCTGGAAGTAAGCGTTCACCGCGAAATTTATGATCTTCCAGATAGGGATCTGTAGCCACGGATAGCTCGACATCGACGATCAGTTCAATTCCCGGATAATGGACTCGCGGCTGCTCCAGGAAGCGTAAGAATGGCAGATCGGGAATGCTCATCTGCAATGTTGGGGTCGTACCAAAGCGATTGGTCACGATGATACGCGCCCCCGGCAGGCGATAATTTAGCAGGGTACGGAAACTGGCAATTCCCTTGTCGATGGCAATAGGCATAATCCCTTCTCGTATCAGCGCCTCTATCCTGCCGAGGCGTTCTCCCATTCCCACACCTGCCCAGACGGACCACTCCAGACAGAGACAACGGCAGGTCGGGTGTTCTAGCTGGAAACGCTCTGTGAGAGCCGCTAACCAATCGTTCGACAGCGCATAATCCGCCTCGCCTCGCATGCCTGTTCGCGCTATCACAGAGCCGAAGGTGACGAGCAGACGCAGCTTTTCCTGGTCAATGTTCGCCAGGATCAGCTTCAACCCTTCTACTTTAGGTCCTATCGTCTGCAGAAACTCTGCCTCTGTAAGCTCGCTTAGCAGTTTGGGGGTATTGGTACCAGCTCCGTGCAAAATCGCTGTGATAGGACCCATCGTGTGCTCTGCTTCACGAATTGCCCTCTCGACATCCGCCGGGTTGGTCACGTCGGCGCTGATATAGCGGAAGGTGATCTCAGCCACCGCGAAACGCCGAAGGTTTTCCGCCAGCTCGTTATCTTTATAGGGACGCGAACGACCTAGCAGAACCAGGCGAACGCCGGTTTCAAGCGCCAGGGATAAGGCACATTCAGCGGCAATGCCCTTCCCGCCTCCGGTCACAAGGAGAACGTCGGCAGGACCAAGCGAGAGCGGAGAGCTATTTTCGACCGTCAAGGGAAAGAGTTGCAGTATGGGAACCCTGCGTCTTCCATCGACATCATAAATGGCCTCGCTATAACCACTGGCAGCCCGTATTTCCGTCATTACCCACTCCACAGTTCGAGGATGGGCGACAGGCACATCAACGACACAAACGGTAAGCCTGGGAGCTTCCAGAGCCAGCGTACGCGCCACCCCTGCACCACCACCACCGTGTTGAACGAGCACGAAGCATGAAGGCTCTTCGCTCCTTAGCACCTCTCGCGCTCCCTGTAAAAGTAGAGAGAGCTGTTCCTGATCCGGCTGAGGAGACAAACACACAAGCACTCCTTCGCCCTGAAGGTAGGCACATGCCTTCCGCAAATCTTCTGCATAGGGATGCTGGGGAGGTGCCAGAACTTTCCAGTTGGAGTGAGGCTGGTGGGAGAGCAATGCCAGATCAAGCGGGCAAGATTTTTCGATGTAGCTTACCTCAAAAGCTCTGATCCAACTGTCCACGCCTGCCGGAGTTCTCATATGTTCTTCCAGCTCCAGCGTGCCGCCCGTTTGCTTTAATTCCGTCAACGCCTGGGCAATTTCGGCTAGCGTAGCATCTGCAAACTCAGTAAGTGCTGCTGGTGGAATCAGGCCAAGCGCGCGAGCAGCCTCGGAAACAATTTGTCCAACCCTGATGGAATTTAAATGTAGATCGCTTAACATACGATGATGATCGCTCACCGCTTGCTCCGGCAGCTCTGTGGCTTCTGCTACAAAACGGCGAACAAGGTCAAGAGTAGGGAGATCTTCGGTTTGAGCTACGAGGATTCTATCCCCGGATGCAGCAGGTTGCCCCTGAGAATCCAGTTCCAGGAGCGAAAATCCGACTTCAGCGCCCGGTAGCGGTGCCTGTTCGCAGGGATTGGCGAAGAAGCGGGGATGCCAATCCAGATCAAAAGGACGACTGAACCGATTTTCGGCCAGCAGCGCGGTCTGAAGCGGCACCCCTAACGCAAAGGCAGCGCCTACTACCTGGGCCAAACCTTTTATTGATGGGCCGTCGGCATCAATGGAAAATGCGGGGATCGAAGCGCATTCGCCCGCCAGACCGCTCAAAACTTTGCCAGGCCCTACTTCAATAAAAAGATCGACGCGTGCGGCGGCAGCTTTTAGCGCATCCATAAAGAGGACGGGCGCGGTAATCTGTTCACAGAGTAAAGCTTTGAGATCTCGTTCAGGTTCCACTTGAGATCCGGTTACTGTGGAGATTACAGGTCTCTGCAGAGGTTGGAATGCCACGTTCTCCAGATATTGCCCCAAAGGCGGGACTGCGGCGGCAACCAGCGGAGAGTGGAAAGCGTGAGAAACCTTTAGCGCCACGGCCCGGATCTGATTTGCCCTGGCCTGCTCAACGATAGAGGTAACGGTAGCCATATCCCCGGAAATGACCACCTGGCGCGGGGAATTGAGGCCCGCGATCACTACTGGCTCCCCTTCGATAAGGCTATCGACAAACTCGCGTGGAGCCAGTAAGCTTGCCATGCTTCCGGTCGGGCTACCTAATGAACCCATCACCTGCCCGCGCGCGGTTGCCAACCGCAGCAGCGCATCCTCATCGAAGGCACCTCCCCAGTGTAAGGCTGTCAGTTCTCCCAGGCTATGCCCTAAGCCCACTTCAGCAGTAATCCCCAGTTTCTCAAGTATGCGAAGAGATGCCAGAGAAGCGGTGACAATCGCGGGCTGAGCGATAGCAGTATCTTTCTCATCGCCGCTCGTTGCAAGATTGGCTTTGCAATACAGATCATGCACAAAGTCAAAGCGACGGCGCAGCAGACCTTCTCGCAGATAAGATGGTGAGCCCTGCCCAGGGAAAAGAAACCCTACGCGCGGAGGAGTACCTCCCCTACCGAAGAATACTCCCCCGTGTGAATCGAGAACAATCTGATCTTTCCCATCAAGTAACGTCTGCAGGCGCTCCAGGCGGCGCGTTAACTCCGCAGGGCTTGTCGCTACAATGGCTGCACGCACAGGCCCAGGCGTAAAGGTGTGCAGCAAATGCAACGCCAGATCTGTGATTTCAGCTTTGGAAAGACGGGCAGCAAAGCTGAGAAGGTGCGCCACCTGTTGATGCATATCTGCGATGTTTTGACCGGACAGCAGTATCAGCTCTACATCCTGCGCTGAAGCCAGTAAGGTGCGCTCCTGTTTTGTGAAGGTGGTACGCCGTCTGCTGCTGATTCCCTCCAGCACCAGGTGGGTATTGATGCCACCAAACCCCATTGCGCTTACACCCGCTCGCAATGGACGATCATCCGTCCAGATTGCGCCCGTGGAGCGGATCATCAATGGGGCCTGTTCATGAGCCAGCTCAGGATGGAGCTGACCTGTTCCGGTCATAGGTGGAACGATCTGCGTAGAAAGAGCCATCGTTGCTTTAATAAATCCCGCTACACCTGCCGCAGCTTTGGTGTGGCCGATATTAGCCTTGATCGAGCCAATGATCGCAGGAGGAACTGAGGCCGACGCCTGCCGACGCGCACGAGAAACCGTTTGCAGTTCAGTAAGATCGCCAACGCTGGTACCAGTTCCATGTCCTTCAAAGTACTCGACAGAGTCAATACCAATGCCAGCCTTGTGGTAGGCCCGTTTCAAAGCGAGTAACTGGCCCTCAACCTCTGGACGCGTGATCCCCCCACTGCCATCTGAAGAGATACCCCAGCCACGAACGAGGGCGTAGACGCGCCGCTGTTGCGCCAGGGCATCCTCATAACGCATCAGCGCCACAAAACCGCAGCCCTCACCAGGAATAAACCCACTGGAGCGCAAATCATAGACACGCATTTCTTCAGCAGCGAGGGCAGATGTTTTGGCAAACCCCACGATTTCAAAGGGGTCCAGGCTCAGGTCAACCCCACCAGCCAGGGCCAGATCAGCTTCGCCATCGGCAAGGGCGCTACAGGCTGTTGCAATAGCCAGTAGCGATGAGGCGCAAGCTCCATCAACGGTATATCCTCCACCTTTGAGGTTAAAGTAATTACAAATCCGACCAGCAATAGTATTAGACAGGCCCCCTGCCAGCGTCTCTTCACCAATAGGGGCAAAAGGCGCTTTATAGATTGCTTCCAGTCTTCTAAGAAAAGGCTGGCATTGTTCGATGCTCCACCCCTCCTGGCATAATGTAGCCTCGACCACGCGACGGACATACGGCCAGCGCAGTCTCAGACTATTGGCACGGGAAAATTCTCCTGTCAGTGTGTTTCCTACCACCACTCTCGTCGTCGTCGTGGGCAGGCTTTCGGGGGTCGAGAAGCCCGCATCGGCAAGCGCCTGCGAAGCAATATCTAGAGCCAGCCAGTGAGCCAGATCGCTGGCCCGATAAGCATTTCCTGAAATGCGGAAACGCACACGATCAAATTCGTAGTCCTGGATGAATGCTCCTTGTGAAGCATATGTTGTGTCAGGTGCGTTAACGTCCTGGCAAAAATAGTCCTCGATGCGCAGGCGTTCAGCA
>DASTZT010000400.1:0-13912 GCA_035764225.1 Ktedonobacteraceae bacterium | reverse complement strand
TTCCTCATGCTCAAAAGCTCCCCCTTCAGGAAGGCCCATGACCGCGCTCATGGCGACCAGCGTCCCACCCGCAATCCTGGCCGATACCCCATGCATCCCTGGTAACGGTGGCGTGTCGCCATCGCCAAAGCCATACTTGAGGGCTAAGGCGACTCGCTCTCTCAATGCCTTCTCGCCCGTTATTTCGGCTTCTGGTTGGCTGAGTTGCTGCACTGCCGTGATGTAATCGGGAGTATGAACCAGGCTCAGTTCATTGATGGTTGCCGGACGAAAGTCCAGTCGTGTTTCGGCTTGTTCCGCTCGCCATAACCCGCTAACTGCAAGCAGGTCAATTAATGCCTCTAAACGGCCTGGCTGCAAGGGATGCTGCGGACCAAAATCATAGCGCAATTCCGTTGCATCAAAAATAAGCCGTACTCTCTCATGAGGAAGTGCATTAGCCATGAATATCATCCTCCACCAATGGGGTTCCAAAGGAATAGTGAATCCCCTCGTCCTGCAAACGTAACAGCAAAGGAGTGGGGTTGATCGTGCCGAGACGGATCGTCGCAACAGTCGGTACACTCCCAGCAAGAGGCGTCGCCATGATACTACGGATCGGCATATGCAATTCAGAGGTCAGCAGCAGCACACGGGCCAGAGGTGCCATATTGCCCAAAGGTAACGCGATATCAACCTGCATTCCCGGCTCAAAGGCTCCCATCGCCCGCGAAAGAGCCATTAGAAGATCGCTCCGCGTCAAGAAACCAACCAGGATAGGCTTATGCTCGCCCTCTTCCTGACCATATTCTACTACGGGCAAGTAGTTCAATCCCCGCTCAACGAGGATTTGCGCAGCAGCTGCGACCGTCGTGGTGGGAGTCACACGTAGAGCGGCCCGGTGCATCACTTCGGCGACACGCCGCTCCTGCCACGGCTGCTGTGGTAGCGCATTTGTGCCATCTTTCCCGGCTAAGGCAGCCGCCAGATCAATATCCAGCGAAGTCAACACCCCCTCAAGCTGGAGCACATTCTCCGCTTTGTTCTGACACTCCTGCGAGGAGGCGACGCTCTTGACTTTGCGCGCTACTGGCAAATGATGAAATTGATACTGCCGTAGTAGATTCGCGGCATGGGCCAATGTATCATCAGGTTCAACTGTCACCAGTTTCGTCGTCATGATATCGCGAACAATCATACCTCTCCTCTTCGTATGGCAATGCCACTGACCGCAATGATCGATCTTCAGAACACTTTCACTACGCCGCTATTATGATAACATATGTCTAGAGCTTACTCTCCACGTTCTCCCTCACAATATTGTTAGGTCCTGCACACGCTTCCCCCTCGCGACCTGATTTACTACCTACCAGCCCGATCATACGTAATAATGAGTGCCAGAAACATATTGAGTGATAGCCGCAAGGGATTGCAGTTCTCTATGTCGTAGAATGTAAGATCAAGAGATAATTATCTAAGGAGCTTGATATGATCGAACCGGAAGATACCCAAACCCTGCAACGCGCTCAGGTCGTAGAGCCAGACACAGCAGACCAAGCCGCCACTATTCAGGTTCCTATCAACCACGAAAACGCAGCTGCCGCCCCAGAGCCACTTCCATACATGAGCATCGATGATCTTCTCGCGCTCCAGATCGTGAGCGATCCCCAGATCTCGCCCGATGGGTCATTGATCGCTTTTACCATACAATCTTGCAATAGCGAAAAAGATACCACCAGCGCCATCTGGCTGGTGAGCAGTACTGGGGGAAAAACCGAGCTTCCCAGGCAGGTAACAGATGGGGAACATAATGATGTGTTGCCGCGCTGGTCGCCTGACGGTCAAACACTCGCCTTTTTGAGCGACCGAACAGGCCCACCACAAATCTACCTCCTCTCAATGCACGGAGGAGAAGCTCGCCAGGTGAGCCATCTGCCCAATGGGGTAACGGAATATAGCTGGCGTCCCGACGGCTCCATGCTGCTGGCACAGAGCTATTGGAAGCCGCAAGACGATCAAGATCAACCAGAACCTGACAATATCGCCGTAGTCTACACACGGCTCGACGCACAATGGGACGGCATGGGCCATAAGCAGGGCAGGCACCAGCAGCTCTGGCTGATCCCGCTGGAGGGTGCAACAATACGCCTGACCTCAGAGCCGGTTGATATTGGGCAGTCGTGCTGGTCGCCCGATGGCACGGAGATTGCCTTTTGTAGTAACCGCCGCCCCGACCCGGACTTGAGCGTCAGCATGGCGTTGTGGGTGCTTACAGTAACAACCGGGCAGATGCGTCGCCTGACTCCCGAAGAGGGCCTTGCTCAAATGCCCTCATGGTCTCCTGATGGCAAGACTATCGCCTATCTCTATACACCAGACCAGACGGAAGCTGGGAATATATCTCCCTGGATCGTCCAGGCTCATGATGCCACCACAGCGCAGCTGGCCGTTCAGGAAGCGGCAAACTTCACCTGCCTCACATTGATTATCGACGAGTTGCGGGGCGAAGCATTGGCCCCGCCACAATGGTATCCCGATAGTAAAGCACTGCTTGTCCCGCTTCAAGAACGTGGCCAGGTTCATTTGTGTCGTCTTGACCTGGAACGCAACACGGTTGTCCGTTTGACCAGCGGCAATGGGCGTTACCTGAGTCCGCAGCTCAGCAGCAATGGCCAGATGATCGCGATGGTACGCGCGGATTGGTTCACCCCTGGCGATATCTGGACAATGGATAGCAAAGGCAAAAATCCGCATAAACTCACGAAAGTAAACGATACGTTTTTGCGCAGCCGCCAACTTATCCGGCCCAGGCGCATCACCTGGCAAGGCAGCGATGGGCTAGAGATAGAGGGCTGGCTCTACCTTCCTCCCCTGGCAGAGGATGCCAAAGCGCCGCTGATTCTGGCTGTCCACGGCGGCCCAACGCTGGCCTGGGGAGATAGCTATACCCATGAATTCCAGGTACAGGCAAGCCGGGGCTATGCCGTGCTTGCTCCCAATCCACGCGGAAGCACAGGCTATGGAGAAGAGTTTTGCCGTATGGTGCTCAATGACTGGGGTGGCGCTGATTTCCAGGATCTGATGGCGGGCATCGATCATGTGATCGCCACCGAACCTATCGATGGCACACGCCTGGGTATTGGAGGACTCAGCTACGGAGGCTATATGACGAACTGGGCCATCACCCAAACCGACCGCTTCAAAGCCGCCGTCAGTCGCAATGGCATTAGCAATTTTCTCACCGCTAGCCTGCTTTCAGACCAGACGATCTGGTTCAATCTCGCCATGAGCGACGAAAACTTGCAGAGGGAACGTTCCGCTCTCACCTTCGTGGATCGCATCAAAACGCCACTGTTACTATTGCATGCGGAAAACGACCTGCGTTGTCCCTTCAGCGAAGCCATGCAGTTGTTCGTGGCGCTGCGCAAAAGGAAACAACCAGCCGAGCTGGTGCGCTACCACAATTGTAGCCATTTAATAGATTGGCCGGACATGGGCACGCCACAACAGCGAGTAGACCGCATTCGTCGCACCATCGAATGGTTCGAGCATTTTGTATAGAGGATAACGCTAAGAGCAAAGCATAGACGAGTTACTCTCGCCTTATGCTTTGCTCTTAGCATATGGTATTGCCGTTGCAGCTCGCTCAAGCATCGGTTGACGCTATCACTTCGCAGGGACAAAGAGCTGCGTAATGTAAACAAGAGCAACCAGAGCCAGGGCAAGGCAATAGAAACCTGCCATATAGCTTGAAGAGCGTAACGTCCTCCCACTATAGCGCGGACGAAAACTATACCAGGCCGTGCGCCCCGTTGCGATCAGGATGCCAGCCAGGAACAAAAAATCCAGAAAGCGGACACCAATGTCCCCATTGAATAGTCCAAACGTCACCCCAATCGCGCCAAACGCTAGCAAAGCTCCAAAAATGCAGAGTGCCGCAATTCCCATGAATAACCCTTCATCATACTTCAGGTAAAGCAGTCTGGGGGTTACGCGCAATATAATAATCAATCCACCAATATATGCAAGAATGCTTGCAAAAGTCCAGAGGAAATAAGACATAACGACATCATCCCCAAGTAAATTTATGAACCTACGAGCCAGTACTGTGTATTGCCCATCATATACACACCATAGCCACAACATCCGGCTACCTGATCCCTATGACTATGTACGACCATCAGATCAATAAGTTGCCTGTTAGTATAGACACCAAAAGCAGCAGCCATCGTTCGGCTTATCCGCAACGCTATTGTATCATGCCAGGCAAAAACAGGGGATAACTTTTATGGATATTTTACCTCTTATATGCTACAGTGTAATTAAACTCAGCAAGCACATGGGAGCATCAGACGCGATGGCAGAACTGGTATGGAAAGGCAAACATGATCCTTATCATTCCCATGCAACGCATGAACAACAGCCAGCAACCTCCACTCCATACCAACTCAGTACCAGTTCGTACTATGCCCCATCAGCTCCTACAACCCCCACTTCCCCACCCCACGCCTGCGAGCGTTGGGCCAACCGCCTGATTCAGGGCGACAAATGCGAAGTGCTCTATGCATTGCTAGCTGACTTTAGCGAGTCGGTGGATCTTATCTATATCGATCCCCCCTTTATGACAGGCCGTACCTTTAGCTACGGCACCGAGTTGGCCTATCGCGACACCTGGAACAACGATCTGGATGCCTATCTTCAATGGCTATATGAAACTTTGATCTTGCTCCACACTCTGCTTGCAACCGACGGATCTCTTTACATTCATCTGGATTGGCGCGTTGTTCATTACGCCAAAATTATGCTGGACGAAATTTTTGGCATGTCTCCTCAGACAAACGGCCCCGGCTTCAAAAACGAAATTATCTGGCATTATCAGTCGGGCGGACACTCACAGAAACGCTACGCCCGCAAACATGATTCCATCTTGCTCTATACGAAATCCGCTCGCTATTGCTTTCACGGCGAGCGCATTGGCGAACGACGCGGCACGCATAAACGTAATCATATGCGCAAAGAAGTGAGCGATAACGGCCATGTCTCCTGGACTATTCGCTCATCGGGCCACCTCTACAGCTACAACGAAAATACTCCCATGTCGCCCACAGACGTATGGAACGATATCAGCCATCTCCATCAAAAAAATCCTGAGCGTACGGGGTACGCCACACAGAAACCAGAAGCCTTGCTCGAACGTGTGATCCTTGCTTCGTCAGAAGAAAACGATCTTGTTCTCGATTGCTTCTGCGGGAGCGGCGTTACGCCTGTCGTGGCCGAGCGGCTTGGGAGACGCTGGATTGCCTGCGATAACAGCCCACTGGCTATTGAGACGACGCGCAAACGGCTGCTTGCCAAAACGCTTCAACAGCCTTTTGTTGTCCAGCACATTACCAAAACACCTACCAGGGATGCGTCCATCAGTAGCGATGCCTCCACATCGAGCACTGGCTTTATAACGGAAGGCTAACCACGTTGTATGGTATAATCTCAGAAACGTTTAGCAAGCTACAAGATAGGCCAAAAGATCAACCATGCTAGAACTACTCGAACAACTATTCCGCCAGGTGCGCCTCTACGTCCAATCCGAACGCTTTGATCGCAATCAGGTGTATCAACAATCCCACCACCACATCACGATGCAATTTGACCGTGACGCGGAAGACCTTATCATCACCGGGCTTGTTGAAAGCGGTATCGGCTTTGAGGTGCTCACGGAGGAAAGACCTATTTTCACTACCGCTCCTAACCCGTCATATCGCATTGTCGTTGATCCTATCGACGGCTCTACGAATGTGGCGCGAGGGATTATGACGGCAGGGGTCACACTCGCAGTCCTGCCCATCGACGCTCCGATTCTTCCTGAGCAAGTACACTGGGCGCTGGTCGGCGAATTATTTACAGGAACCGTTTACGAAGCCAAAAGTGGTGGCGGCGCTTTTCGTAATGGGCGACGCTGTCAGGTCAGCGATACCAGAACCATCCAGGACTGTCTGGCAGGTATCAATTTTGATGGGCGCGATAGAAAAGCCATTCTGTCGCTGCTCAATCAAGAGCCTGTACCCGGTCATATACGGCGTTCCGGCAGTTCCGCACTTGATAGCGTCTATGTTGCCAGCGGCGCTTATGACGCTTACATCGATGTCGGCAATGAGCTGACAGCCGAATCGTTTCTGGCCTCGGCCTGCATTGCTCTCGAAGCCGGTGCTATCGTCAGCAATCATGAGGGAAAACCTCTCAGTCCCGTGACCGACCTGAATAAAAAGTTGTCGCTAGTGGTTGCAGGCACGAAGGAGCTTCACGCAGCTATTATTGAGCGCATCAGTGATTTGTGAGGCAGTTCATAGTAAAGTGTTACATAATGGGGTATAGAATCGATAAATAAGTACAACTTGGATTAGGATATGCTATTATATAGTTGTCTTGCTGTTTTTTTTGCGGAAAGATGATGAGATATGCAATACCAAAAAAAACGATCAGAGCATGCTCTCCGGCGTCATGCGTCGGTATACTTTTTCGGCGGTCTGGTTCTATGTCTTGTGCTGCTAAGCGCATGTAGCTCAGGCAGTTCAGTCTCCATCGGCAATACGATCAAACCAACGCCGACCCCGCTCGTGGATCTCGCGACCCAGCATCAGGGCGATGCGCAATTACAGGTATTCCAGCAATGGATTACGCTGATGCAGCAGAATGGCGGCGACACGACCACCTATCAGCAGCAGTACAGCACTGATGAGCAAGCATTGCATAATGCAAAAACGAACGCTTCGTATAAAGCCGCGTTGACGACGCTCAACTCGCATGTTGAAGCCATTAAGCTGCCTGCGATGAAAGCGGAAACGGTTCACTTACAGCAACAACTTCAGCAGCAAGTCACCAGTTGGGGACAACAGCATCAATATCACAATGCCTTCGACAACACCAACTATCCATTGGGGTATGAGTACGGTGCCAACGGCATCGGCGGCTGGGTACAGGACGACCTGGACTCCGCCAAAACATTAGCAGATTACCAGCAAGCAATTGAAAATGAACATATGTACCTGGATAACTTCCAGGCCATGACTACCAATACTAAAGACAAAACGCCCTATAACCAGTTACATCAAACCGATATCCAGTTGATACAACACTATGGCAAAGCCAGTGCCAGAGTTGTCGTTGTTTCATTGCAAGAACAGGCAATGCGTGTTTACGATAACGGCAAGCTGGTCAATGCCTTCCTGGTAACGACGGGAAGACCTAATCTGCCCACACCTCCGGGCGTGTGGTGGGTGGAAGGCAAACAATCGCCCACCGTTTTCAAGCCTGCACCGGGAACGCCTCACAACTCGCCTGAGTGGTATCCCGATACGCCAATCAATTTTGCGATGCAGTATCATAGCGAGGGCTACTTTATTCATGATAGCTGGTGGCGAGCTGACTACGGCCCCGGCACTAACTATCCTCATGCCGATGCCAGTGGCGATCCCTTCTCGGCACAAGGCTCACACGGCTGCGTCAACCTCTCGAAGGATAATGCGGGCTGGCTGTACAGTTTTGTGCAGGTGTACACCCCGATCATCATTTACTAGCAAAAAGTACTCAATCATGCATGCGATCTGTTAGCACCTTGTTTGATAATCGCTAGCTTACAAGAAATGGGGCGGGCCTACGGTAAAGATTTCGCCGTTGGCCCACCTTGTGCTTTGTAGACAAAAACTGCTAATCGACCGCGCGTACCTCCGGGTGCAGCAGTCCCAGCGCGATCACGCCAGCTGCGATGGCCCCGCCCAGCACAAAAACTGCTGAAGCACCGAGGCGATCAGCCGCGATACCGGCCAGTCCATAACCAATCGGCGTGAGAGCGAAAGAGACCAGATAATCGATGCTGGTGACGCGTCCTAGCAGATCGGCAGGCACGAACTCTTGCAGGCTATTCACCCAGGCCAGCCCCAGAACCGAGAAGGATGCCCCCTGAATAAAGAACGCCGCTCCCACTCCCGCTATGGGCAGTGGTAGACCCATAACCAGCAGCGCCAGGCTACCAAGCAACCACGCTCCATAGGTGAGCAGTCCACGGCGGCGCAGGCGTTTAAATTGCCCCAGCCAGAACGATGCCAGGACAGAACCAAGCGCAGAAAGCGCGGTCAACAGCGCAAAGAAGCCCACCTGTGCCCCGAAACGCTGCTTCACCAACAGGGGCAATGCCGCTTCAGAAGGACCGACCAGAAAGATCGTACTCACGCTGGCGATCACCAGCGTGACCCACAACCAGGGGGAACGCAGCACCGTCACGATTCCTTGATGCATATCCTGCACTATCCCTGTCTCCTTCTCGGCTGGTTGACGCAATGCCGGTAGATGAGGGAGAGCTATCAGACAGGCGGACGAAATGAGAAAGGACAGCCCATCTAAAGCAAAGGCGAGTGAAGTTCCACCGAACGCGATCATTGCTGCGGCAATGGCCGGGCCGATGAACATCATTCCTTGCATGCTGAGACTTCCGAGCGAGTTGGCTGCGGGGAGTAGCTCACTCGGCACCAGGTCTGGAACGATGGACCGGGCGGCTGGATAGAAAAACGCATCGACAATGCCAAAGAGTGCGCTCAACACAAAAATGTGCCAGAGTTGGAGCGTTTGCAGGAAGGCTAAGAGCGCGATCAGCATCACCACTCCTCCACGCAGCAGGTCGGAGGCCAACATTAAACGGACGCGCGGAAATCGATCTACCGCAACGCCTCCAAAGAGCAGACAGAGGAGCATCGGTAGCGTAGAGCAGATCAGCACTCCCCCCATAGCCGTTGCCGAGCCAGTTTTCTGCAAAACCCACCAGGCCAGAGCAATGGTATAGAAGCTATCACCCAGGCGGGAGACGGCCTGCCCGCCCCATAACAACACAAAAGAGCGCTGAGTAAAGGCACGCAATATCATCATTGCCGTTGCACTTCCTTTCATATGACCGATAAGCAAGCAGGCCTGACGAGCCTGCCAGACGCACAAAAAAACCGTGGACAGCTCGCTGGCACATCTCACGGTCCGTTTCATTATTATTGCAGAAGCAATACAAAGGCCGTGAGCGATCTATCGCCCACGGCCCCGTTTTTCAACCTCTGTTGTTTAAGGATCTGTTCCAGTTCTTACATGGTTTAACTTGAAAAAGGGCATAGTATGGCCGTGGGCCGGGAGCCAAAGAGTGCAGTGCTCACGGCAACGCGCACACAAAGCGTCTTGCGGCGCAAATTCTCTGACGATCATACTATCCAATTTCGTCCTTCAAAAACTACGGGCGCGGCGTTATTACGGCGCTAAAGCCCTGCCACATATTGGTAAACATCGCATACGTCATACGCTGAAAATTCGCGGGTGAAGAGTCGGCGATATAGACGTACTGGCTATCTCCGCCTCGGACCACAAAAATATGTCCACCCGGATAGTAATAGCTATCACGCACGCCAACAATCACAGGAGCACCCTTATTAGCAATAGTAATGATATCCTGCAAAGAACGTGTATGACCGGCGCTGGTATCGAAACCATAGGTCGCCGCCGTCATCGCGATCCCTTCTTCGCGCAATAAGCCAAGATTGACGCTCCAGACGCCCAGGTCAAGTTCCTTTTGCAACACATCTGCCGCAATCAGATGCTGCCCATAGGCATTCATCACCTCTTCCATCGCAATGCCGGAGCAGGAAGAATAGCTCCAGACACTCAATTGATAATTGGTGTAATACTGGTCACGCGCGGCAGAATCGACACGGGCCAGGCGCACGCTGGCGGTATCCGGCAGAGGATGGGCCATTGGCTCCCAATTGCTCTGCTGATTATTGCTCAGGAAGGTAAAACCCAGGCCCTTCGTTAGATTTTGAATCGCTCCCCCTCCCAGGCTATCCTGCAAAAAAAAGGTGAGCAAGAGCATAGCCAGGAGGCCCAGAGAGACAATAGTGCGACGGCGCTTATACCACGAAGATGGTAGCGCTACTACCTGAGCATGTCCCGGCTTTTCAACGCCCACAACATTGCCATTATGCACATGCAAAATAGCTGTCACATGCCGATCAAGGGGATGCGCCGGGATAGTATTCGATTGGACGGCAGCTAACCTTCGTTTGTGCCGCTGTTGCTCACGCCATGCGCTGACAATGAAGCCAATGATAATCAGCGCCATCACGATGAGCAACAGCGCTGAAATGATGGCAGACAACATACATTAACCTCGCTAAATCGACTTCGATTGGTAGTTATTCACCTATCAAGTATAGTACACACAATAGCCAACCGGGTGTATTTTGCTAAAAAACAGCCAGATAATGCTATATGGCTCGCCCGTAGATTCCTCCCACTTTTGAATAAAGTGCCAAATTTCCCCCACTTCCCTCTTGACTTTCACGTCACGTAAAAGTGTTATCATGTTCATGGACTCATAAATCCATGAGTCCGAGCGATCTCACTTTTGGGGGGAAGGGATGCCCAGGTGTTTAAAATTAGCGACTTTTCAAGGTTGAGCCAGGTCTCTATGCGGACGCTACGCTACTATGATGAAATAGGGCTGCTCAAGCCAGGGCAGGTCGATGGCACTACTGGCTACCGCTATTATTCAATCGATCAATTGCCCCGACTTAACCGCATCCTGGCCCTTAAGGATCTTGGCTTCGAGCTTGCTCAGATTATTCAGCTTATGGATGAAGATCTCCCTCCAGCACAGCTTAGAGGCATGCTGCGACTGAAACAGGTTGAGCTACAACAGCGCGTGCAGGCCGAGCAAGAGCGACTGGCCCGCGTGGAAGCGCGGCTCAACCACATTGAAATGGAAGGCAAAAATCTGGCGCACGAGGTCGTCCTGAAAAAAGTGAAACCGCAAATCGTCGCCATGAGTCGCAAGATAGCCGCAAGCTTTGCTCACAAAGCCCAGTTTGCCAGTGAGCTTCTCGCTTTTCTCAAACAGCACGATGTCAAACAGACCGACTACTTGCTCTATCTCTATCATGATGGTGAGTACCACGACAATGATGTGAATATGGTGGAGGTGGCAGTACCGGTGGATAGTTTATCGGTGGGCAATATTGTAGAGCGCAGCAACGGGCGCATCACCGTGCGCGAATTACCCGGCGTGAATATCATGGCGACGCTGCTCTATCATGGCAGCCCGTACACCATTATTGAGGCATACCAGGAACTTGGCATGTGGATTCAGGCCCATGATTACTCGATTGTGGGTCCATGTCGCAGAGTCTGCCTGCGCAGCGAGGGCGATCTCGATTCATACTTAACAGAAATACAATTTCCCGTTGAGAAACGTGATCCAGCGGCCTCCAAACCTTTCACCTTTTTCTCTTAGCACTGTTTCCAGCACTTCCAGGCTGTATTCTTTTTTTGTATGAAAGGATAAATAAAGCGACATGATAGACCCGGTCGTCTAGACCACTTGAAGACCAGATCAGACATTATTACTTTACGAGAGGAGAATTTCCAATGAGCACTGCTAACACATCTTCCTCAGTCACCGCTACTCCCATCGGCCCCGGTATGGGTGATCGTATGCTGGGAGCTTTACAGAGCGTCGGACGCTCATTGATGCTGCCCATCGCAGTATTGCCTGCCGCCGCGCTTCTGCTGCGCCTGGGCCAGCCAGAGTTGCTGAACCTGCCGTGGATGGCCAATGCTGGCAATGCGATCTTTGCTAATCTTCCGATGATTTTCGCCGTTGGTATTGCCGTTGGCCTCACTGGTGGCGAAGGGTCGGCGGCGCTCGCGGCCCTGGTAGGCTTCTTCGTCTTTGCCTTCACCTTCACCACCATCTACGCCCTTCCCCAAATTGCGAACCCGCTCACAGTGATCCACGGCTCTATGGATGTGCTATCAGGCATCCTGATAGGCTTGACGGCTGCGGGCCTGTATCGTCGCTTCTACGATATTCGCCTCCCGGACTATCTTGCCTTCTTCGGCGGGCGACGCTTCGTGCCCATTCTGACGGCGCTCGTCGCGCTCGTGCTAGGCGTCATCTTCGGCTTCATCTGGTCCCCGATTCAGGACGCAATTAATGCGCTCGGTACCGGAATTGTGTCACTTGGTGCTCTTGGGACCGGCATCTATGGATTTTTGAACCGCTTATTGATCCCGCTCGGCTTGCATCATATTCTCAATTCCTATGTCTGGTTCCAGCTTGGCGATTACACCTCAAAAGGCACCGTCGTTCATGGCGACCTGAACCGCGACTTCGCGGGTGATCCCACTGCGGGAAACTTCATGGCAGGCTTCTTCCCCATTATGATGTTTGGCCTGCCTGCCGCCTGCCTGGCGATGATCCGCCACGCCAATTTTCCGAAGGTAGCCGCAGGTATTCTGCTCTCGGCAGCCTTCACGTCATTCCTGACCGGCATTACCGAGCCTATCGAATTCGCGTTCATTTTTGTTGCTCCCTTGCTCTATTTCATCCATGCTATTCTCACAGGAACCGCATTGGCGCTCTGTACCGCCCTCGGCATTCATATCGGCTTTGGCTTCTCAGCCGGATTGATTGACTACATTCTCAACTTCAGAGCGCCCAACACGACGCAACCCATCCTGCTCCTGGGCATCGGAGTCATCTATGCTGTTGTGTACTACTTTGTCTTTAGCTTCTTCATCACTCGCTTTAATCTGGGCACCCCCGGTCGTGGTGAAGCTTCCACTGGCCTGAGCGCCGACTGGATCTTGCCGGAGAGCCAGCGCGGACCCAGAAAGGCAAAATCATCAGCAACGCAAGAGGCAACCAGCAATGCCGATGACATTCTGGCCACAGAAGTACTCGCGGCCCTCGGTGGTAAAGCCAACGTGGAGAGCGTCGAAGGTTGCATTACCCGCTTGCGCCTCTTCGTCAGCGATCCAGCACTGATCGATGAAGTACGGCTGAAGAGTCTGGGAGCCTCCGGCGTGATTAAGCAAGGCAAGATCGCCCAGGTTGTGCTGGGAACACAATCTGATCGTATTGCCGAACGCATCAAACGCATCATGAAAAGTGGCGCGGAAGATGCTGTAGAACAGGCTAACTAGCTCGCAGTGCAAGCTTCTTTAGAGTAAGGCTCTATAGAGGCTTGCACGTAGGAGTAACTGGAAAATAAAGGGATATCATGGATAAGATTTATGTGCTTGCGCCGCTTGATGGGAGCGTCGTTGCGCTGGAAACCGTCCCTGACGAGGTTTTCGCGCAGAAGATGGCGGGCGATGGGGTCGCCATTGATCCCTCTGGTCAGGTTGCCGCCGCCCCGGTAACGGGTAAACTGGTCAAATTGTTTCCTGATGGTCATGCCTTCGGCATCGCAATGAATGATGGCGTTGAGCTGATTGTGCATATTGGCGTCGATACAGTCGAGCTTAAAGGCAAGGGCTTTGAGAATATTGCTAGCGAAGGACAATTTGTGCATGCAGGAATGCCAATTGTGCGTTTCGACCGTCCAGCCATTGAGCGTCTGGGGAAGGTCGTGCTTAGCCCGGTTGTTTCCTCTGGTGTAGGGAAAATTGTACGTCGGGCCAGCGGTAAAGTACGAGCCGGGCAAGACATTCTCTTTGTGCTAGAGGTCGAATAATCAGCTGACATGCATAAGCATTCGTGACTGCTGTGGCTGAAACAAGGGAGCATAGATCATGGAACATGCGCTGGAACGACTGGTCACACTTGGCAACAAAGCGGGATTGCATGCGCGTCCAGCCGCCTTCTTTGTGCAGAAAGCGCAGGGATTTGAGTGTCAGATTACGCTGTCGAAAAATGATAAGATAGCCAACGGGAAGTCTATCCTCTCGCTGCTGACTCTTGGCGCTGAACACGGTGATCAGGTTATTCTCAAAGCTATTGGAACTGATGCTCAGGCAGCAATTGACAAGTTGGCACCACTGCTAGAGGCAGAGCCGGGATGATCGTAGCAGCCTATCAGCGTTTAGGCAAGGATTCTTCTGCTATTGCTTGAGATGTTCAAGGGAG
>DASTZT010000399.1:0-4369 GCA_035764225.1 Ktedonobacteraceae bacterium | reverse complement strand
CGTGCAGGTGATCGGCTTCGATGCCACCATGACGCCTGAAGCTGGTCCATACGCCGGACAGGATCGCTACGAAGCGCGCAAAAATTTAGTGGCAGAGCTGGATAAGCTCGGACTGCTCGTCAAAGTCGAGGACTATGTCGTGCCATTGGGTCACTGCCAACGCTGCGATACCGTCGTGGAGCCGCTGATATCAAAGCAGTGGTTTGTCAAGATGATGCCGCTCGCGACTCCTGCGCTAGGCGCGGTCAAGTATGGACAGATCCAGATTGTGCCGGAGCGTTTCAATAAGGTGTACACCGACTGGCTGGAAAATATCCATGACTGGTGTATCTCGCGTCAGCTCTGGTGGGGCCATCGCATCCCCGTGTGGTATTGCGACAATTGTGGCGAGATGAACGTGAGCCGCGAAGATGCAACGATCTGTGCCAGGTGTGGCAGTGGCTCGCTGCACCAGGACGAAGACGTGCTGGATACCTGGTTCAGTTCCTGGCTCTGGCCCTTCAGTACGCTGGGCTGGCCCGAACTGACGCCCGATTTGTTGCGCTACTATCCAACGACTGTGATGGAGACCGGCTACGATATCATCTTCTTCTGGGTTGCGCGTATGGTGATGGCGGGCATCCACTTTATGGGCACCATCCCCTTCGAGACGATCTACCTGCACGGCCTGGTGCGCGATGCGAAGGGCGAGAAGATGAGCAAGTCCAAAAATAACGTCGTCGATCCGCTGGAGGTGATGGATAAATTCGGCACCGATGCGCTACGCTTCACCCTGGCGACCAGCAGCACACCCGGCAACGATATGAAGCTGATGGAGGAGCGCATCGTCGGCAATCGCAACTTCGCCAACAAGATCTGGAATGCCTCGCGCTTTGTGTTGCTCACGACGGCGGAAGTTGGTGGAGGCGTGCCGGATATCAGCGCGTTGCAGCCGCAGACGCTAGCTGATCGCTGGATATTGCATCGTTTCGAGCAGACCGTTGGGCAGGTGACGCGTCTGATTAACGAGTTCCAGCTTGGCGAGGCTGGCCGCCAGATCAACGAGTTCTTCTGGTCGGATTACTGCGATTGGTATGTGGAGATTGCGAAGGTGCAGATGCAAGGAGACGAGCAGGCTCGCAGCACGACGGCGGGTATTCTGCGGGCGGTGCTGGACCAGAGTATGCGCTTGCTGCACCCCTTTATGCCCTTCGTCACCGAAGAGGTCTGGCAGCACCTCTATCGTACCAGTGAGCCGCAGCACGAACGCTGGCCCGCCTCGGCCCTGATCGTGGCTCCCTGGCCCATCTTTGATGCCCAATTCATCGACGAAGAGGCGGAGCGACAATTTGAGCTTGTGCAGACCGTGATTACGCGTATTCGTGACGCGCGTAATCAGATGAACGTGGAGCCTGCTCGCCGCATCCCGGCTATCATGGTGGTGGGCGACGAGCTAGCGATGTTTGAGGCTCAAACGCCGCTGATCGAATTCCTGGCTCGCACCGAGAAGCCGCAGCTCTGCCGCGTGCTGGAGCAGAAGCCGGAGCAGGCCGTGACCTTGCTGGCTGGTTCGGTCGAAGTCTATCTGCCGCTTGCTGGCATGCTCGATATCGCCAAAGAGTTGGAGCGACTCGACAAAGAACTGGCTCAGGCGGAGCAAGAGGCGGTGCGTTTACAGGGCAAGCTTGCGAACGAGAACTTTGTGAGCAGGGCCAAACCCGATGTGGTTGAGCGCGAACGCGAGAAATTGGCCGCGCAACAGGATCGCATCAGCAAGCTCAGAGCTAGGCGCGTTGAGCTTGGTGGATAATCAGCACAGGGTTGCATGGGGAGGGTTACGTGGCAAGGGAAGCTGAGATCATGATCCACCTGGACAATATCCACGATCTGTTTATCCGCCCGATTGAAGATCCCTTCGCAAGAAAGGCCAATTTTCTTTCGGGCGTTGAAATGATTCGCCGCGAGCTTACGGCGACGCTATGGGGGCTAAGGGCAAGGGTGAGGACGACGATTTTTCTGCCAGAGGAAAGTATCGAGCCTGATCTTGCCAACCAGATCAGAGTGGCCATGCAGCGCTACTGCCGGTTCAAACTGGAGCAGAACAAATACGCAATGGTCACGCTGCGACGCCAGGCCCTCATGGCGCTGCTGCTCGGTATGCTCTTTCTGGTCGGTGGCGTCCTGCTCTCACAATTTCTAGAGCGCATTACGTTTTTGCCTCCCTACCTCAGTACTGTTTTCAGCGACGGCTTTGTTATCGCCTTCTGGGTCATCCTCTGGCGTCCCGTAGACTTTTTCCTCTTCGAACTCTGGCCCTTCTGGAAAGAAGATCGCATCTACAAACAAATGATGGCGATGGAGATCAATATAGCAGAGGAGTAGCACCTTAGGTGACAACCCCACAAAAGAAATTGTATAGTGTAGCAGGTGCCTTCATATCCGCTTTTTCATCGTCTCAGAAGATTTGCGATCAGGAGAGAACGCATGGCCGTCTACACTATTGAGCCAGAGCGAGCCACGCTGCATGGAAGCTTTTCACGCGATTTCCCGCCAGTGTTAACTATCGATCCGGGTGATACCGTCAATTTTCGTACGCTCGACGCCGGGTGGCATATGGTTCCTTTTGCTAAAGGAGAAGTAGAGCATCGCCGCTTTGAACCACGCGATCCAGAGCGAGATCGAGGTCACGCGCTCTGTGGTCCTGTCGCGATTCGGGGTGCGCAACCAGGAACGACGCTCGAAATCCGCATCAATGAAGTGCGACCGGGCGCGTGGGGCTGGACGGTTGGCGGACGTATCCCTAACGATGTTAATCGAAGGCTTGGCCTGCTGGAAGAATCGGACGAGCTGCTCTGGACGTTGGATGCCGACGCTATGACGGGACGAAACCAGTACGGACATACCATCGCCCTGCATCCCTTTATGGGTGTGATGGGCTTGCCACCCGCCGAACCTGGCATCCATCCAACCACGCCGCCGCGCTTCTGTGGGGGCAATATGGATTGTAAAGAGCTGGTAGCGGGTAGCACGCTCTACCTGCCAATTACCGTTCCCGGCGCACTCTTCTCAACTGGCGATGGACATGGAGCGCAGGGCGATGGCGAAGTCAGTGGGGTAGCGATTGAATGTCCGATAGAGCGCGTCAGCCTGACCTTTTCCCTGCGCGACGATATCCGCTTGCAAACTCCCAGAGCCAACACGCCCGCAGGCTGGGTCACGCTGGGCTGCAACACCGATCTGCACGAAGCTACCTTGATTGCGCTGGATGCGATGCTCGATCTGATGGGCGAGCAATATGGCGTCTCGCGACCGCAGGCGCTGGCTCTTTCCAGCGCGGTTGTCGATCTGCATATCACGCAAATTGTCAATGGCAAGATGTTCGGGGTCCATGCGGTCCTGCCACATGGAGCAATCAAGTAAGAGGACTATCGATGGGGCGGCATGCTTCAATCGCCTCCTCAAGCTGGTGATAAAGCCAGTTGTCCCTGTCGCCCTCCCATGTTGTTTGCAACGCCAGCAGGGCAGGATACAGCAGCGGATCAGCAATCTCGGTAGCAGCTTCCAGGGTCAAGCTACCGGAATAGCCATGCTCTAGATCGGTGAGAAGCGGTGCCACCATACGGGAATCGTGCCGTCGAGCCAGCCCCACCATCGCTTCTCCTCGCGTATCCTCATCCTCATCGCTCAGGCGAGCCACCAGAGCTTCACGGATGGCAGGCGTATCTAGCTCAATTTGCGAACCCAGCCCGAACGTAGCCCAATCGCGCACATCTGCATCGGCATCAGTGGAAAGCTCGATCAACGTCTGCACTGCCAGCTCATCCTCAAGGGTCAAAAGCCCCATCACCACACCAAAGCGTACACCCTCATCAGCATGATGTTTGAAACGTGCCAATGGTGCAACCGCCCGTCCATCATGCTGATGCCCCAACGCGCTGCCAATAGAGCTTAGCACTTCAGGCTCCTGCTCCTGTTCTAGCATGCCCAGCAGCGTAATCATCACCTCTTCATGAAACGTAGCATCAGGCAGTCCCAACTGAGCGAGAATATCTACCGCAACGCGCCGCTCATGCGCATTTTTAGATAAACATAGCCCTCGCGCTCGCTCGAAGATATCGCGACTCCCGCGACGATGTAATGCTGCTATAGCCCGCCATGCAACCTCCTCATCCGTCTCCGTCAAAGCCACCTGCAACAACTCCTCATCGCTACGCATATCGAATTGATCTTCTGCATTCTCGCTCATGCTCTCCCTCCTGAGACGCTGAAATCTTGCTAGCAGTAAATAGGAGTAAAGTGGGTCCAGTATAGCATAACGTAGCAAGCGTCATAGCAATGCATTTAGAAGTTGACGAGCGGACCGATAGCGTCTATTATGATAGACACCTCA
>DASTZT010000398.1:0-6776 GCA_035764225.1 Ktedonobacteraceae bacterium | reverse complement strand
TTTTTCAGGCTCAAACATGTGCGAAGATATGCACCTCTAGCTATTTCCACCATCGCCAAGCGAGAGCAAAGCCATAAACGCATCTTGAGGAATTTCTACGCTACCCACCATTTTCATGCGTTTCTTGCCCTCTTTCTGCTTCTCCAGCAGTTTGCGTTTGCGCGTGATATCACCGCCGTAACACTTGGCAAGCACATCCTTGCGCATGGCTTTGACCGTCTCACGAGCAATCACGCGTGAGCCGATTGATGCCTGGATAGGCACCTCGAACAGTTGGCGCGGGATCAAACTGCGCAATTTCTCGACCAGCGCCCGTCCCTGATAATATGCCTTGTCGCGATGCACGATCAGGGAGAGCGCGTCCACTGGCGTGCCATTGACGAGGATATCCAATTTGACCAGATCGGCCTCCTGATAACCGCCAAAGGAGTAATCGAGCGAGGCATATCCCTGCGTCCGCGATTTCAGTTGATCGTAGAAGTCAATAATCAGTTCGGCCAATGGCATCTGATAGGTCAGCAAGACCCGCTCGGCCTCAATGTATTTCAGTTCTTTATAGGTGCCGCGACGCGTGGTGACCAGATCCATGATCGTACCAATGTAGCGTGAGGGTGTGAAGATCGCGATGTCCATCCAGGGCTCTTCAATTTTCTCGATCTCGCCAGAGGATGGCATCTCGGAGGGATTATCAACCTCAACCTCTTTGCCCCCTGACGTGGTGACATGGTATTCCACACTTGGCGCGGTCGCCAGAATGTCTAGATTATATTCGCGCTCCAAACGTTCTTGCACGATTTCCATATGCAACAGGCCCAGAAACCCGCAGCGAAAGCCAAAGCCCAGGGCGTTCGATGTCTCAGGCTCATAAAAGAGCGAGGCATCGTTGAGCTTGAGACGATCCAGAGCATCGCGCAGCAATGGATAATCGCTCCCCTCCACAGGATAGAGGCCCGCGAAAACCATCGGCTTGGCCGGTTTGTAGCCTGGGAGCGCCTCCACCCGGCCCAGCGCGTCGGGAACGGTAACAGTATCGCCCACGCGGCAATCCTTGACGTTCTTAAAACCGGTGGCGATATAGCCAACCTCGCCGGTTGTCAGCTGACCGGAGGAGATAAGGCGCGGCTGAAAGTACCCCGTCTCCAGCACTTCGGTCGTGCTGCCAACGGCCATCATGGCGATGCGACTCCCCTCCTGCAAAGCCCCATCAACGATCCGTACATAGGCAATCACGCCTTTGTAGGCATCGTAGTGCGAATCGAAAACCAGCGCCCGCAAAGGCTGCTGCGCCTTGCCCTCAGGAGCCGGGATATGCTTGATAATGGCTTCCAGAATATCCTGCGTGCCGATGCCTTCTTTGGCCGAGGCCAGGATGCACTCCTCTGCAGGCAGGCCGATCACCTCCTCGACTTCTTGTCTCACCTTCTCAGGATCGGCGCTGGGCAGATCAATTTTATTGATCACAGGAATAATCGTCAGATCGGCCTCCACCGCCAGATACAGGTTGGCAAGCGTCTGAGCCTCGATTCCCTGCGTAGCATCGATGACCAGCAAAGCTCCCTCGCAGGCGGCCAGGCTGCGCGATACCTCATAGGTAAAGTCAACGTGTCCAGGGGTATCGATAAGGTTGAGTTCATATTCCTCGCCGTTGAGCGCGGTATAGCGCATGCGCACAGCCTGGGCCTTAATCGTAATGCCCTTCTCACGCTCCAGTTCCATCTGATCGAGCGTCTGCTCCATCAATTCGCGCCTGGAAACGGTCCCCGTAAATTCCAGCAGGCGGTCAGCGAGCGTGGACTTCCCGTGATCGATATGAGCGATGATACAAAAATTTCTGATATGTGTTTGATCGGTCATACGATAATTCCTCCGCACACCACCTCATCACCATCCTCACCACCATAGAAAACTGCTGCCTGCCCCGGCGTAATGGCGCGCTGCGAACTCTCCAGAGCCACATGCACGCGCCCATGCTCAAGAGGAGTGACCAGCGCGGGCTGCTCTGGAGCCTTGTAACGCACCCGTACTCTGGCCTTAAACGGCTCAACGGGCGTTTCGCCATTCACATAATGCATAGTGCTCACAATAAACTCTCGCTGCTCCAATGCTGTCGCGGGACCGACGATTAGCGCATTATTGGCCGCATCAATCTTGAGGACGTGCAATGGCTCCGCAGAGGTGATACCGAGACCCTTGCGTTGCCCAATCGTATAGTAGGCCAGACCGCGATGGCGACCAATCACACTGCCCTGCTGATCGTAAATCGGGCCGGGCTTGGGGATGGCAATCAACGGCAGCGAGCTTGAACGGGCAGGCGCTGCTTGCGAGCTTCCCTGTGTCGCAGCTGCCACCATTGCAGGCGTTTCCGCTGTCTTTGCTGCTGCGTAGCGATCAATGAAGCCGCGATAATCGTTATTAGCCACAAAACAGATTTCCTGGCTCTCCGCTTTAGTCGCCACAGACATGCCGCGTTGCGCTGCCATTGCACGCACCTCGGACTTAGTATAGCCCCCCAGAGGGAAGCAGGCATGAGCAAGCTGGTGCTGGTTCAGGACGTGCAACACATAGGACTGATCCTTCTCGCGATCAACAGCGCGACGCAGCCGCCGCTTGCCCGTCACGGGATGATCGTCCACGCGCACATAATGGCCCGTCGCCAGGTAATCGGCCTCCAGCGCCAATGCTCGGTTGAGCAGCACTGTAAAGCGAATATGGCGATTACAGGTCAGGCAAGGGTTGGGAGTGCGACCAGCGACATAATCCTCGTAGAACGAATCGACGATCCTGTGCTTAAACTCCTGCTCCACATTGACCAGATAAAACGGGATGTCAAGCATGCGAGCAACGCGCCTGGCATCATCGACCGCTTCCAGGGAACAGCACTTATTCTGCACAACGCGCTCAACGCCATCATCTTCGATCATGCCCGGTTCTGACCAGAGGCGCAGCATCATGCCAATCACTTCATGCCCTTGCTCTTTGAGTAGCGCGGCGGCGACCGAGCTATCCACGCCGCCGCTCATTGCGACGACTATTCGTGCCATAGTTTTTTCCTGTATAGTGTTATAGGTATGCTGAACATAGGACGTATGTAGAAAAAAGGACTAGCCATCGCTGGGCTAGCCTTCGTACTTTCACCTTACAGATGTGTGTCGGGCGGCGTAACAGGATAGAGTATGCCCTTCTTGCCACGCTAAGAGTAACATAGCGAGATAGCTTTGTCAAACAAGAAGCTGTTCTTTTTTAGAGGGAAAAAATTGCCCACTCGACTATAACCCCTCTTTCGTGTATAATTGGGCAGACATGTGTCGAGACGCTCGTTACCGTTTTAAACACAACTGGTAGTGAGCGTAAGCTGCAAGGGCAACGGCACAATCTGGCATTATCATCAGGAACACACGCTCGAAAAGCCACAGCAATCTTTGCGGGCCACCGAGCAGGGAGTAAACGGCTATGCCCAAAAAGTCATCAACTGCGCGTACGGGAGCGCAGCGCAATAGGCCAAAAGCGCAAAAAAATATTGAACTGGTACGTCCTGTGGCAGAGAGCCAGGAGATCGAGGAGGAGCACGTTGCTGAGTCAGCCGCTAGCAGCGTATCGACGGCAACCGCTACCGCACCTGTAGCTCCGGTGTCTCAGAAAGAGAAAACGGAGACCAGCAGAGGAAGCGCGTCCGAACGCCTGGCAGCTCGTCGGCAAGCAGCACAAAGAGCGCAGCAACGCAACGCGGCAATGCTGGTCACACCCGAACATTTCTCCTATGTGCGCAAGGATCTTATCACTATCGCCGTGCTGGCCGCAATCATGTTTAGCGTCATTATCGTACTTTACTTTTATCTTGGCGCTGGTACGTAAATGCCATAAAAAAGAGGCGCTGACAATTTCTCAATCGCTGTCAGTGCCTCACGGTCTCGCATGTTGGGCAAGAGGTAGCTCTTTTAGGAGCCAGATAGCATTGCCCGGTTTAGTGAACGAGGGGGCTGGTGCCTAATCCCGCAGGGATACCATGACGGTAGGCGGCAGGGATGGTGACACCTAATACCCGCTGCATCGCCATGGTGTGGCTACAATCACCCCAATCATGGAAGAAGCGACAAGTACAATTCCACTCACCATTGTCGAAGGTCGTTGTATGCGTATCATTCTCACCCTGGAATGTTGCCTCAAAGCGAGTAAACTGTATACGTTCCGGTTCCTCCGCGTAGCGTTTGGCCTTTGCAATTTTGCTGATCATACTCGAGTTCATAGCCGTACTCTCCTTAAAATCTAGCAACCACTTCGTATCCACCTGTCGTCTATTGTATACACATCAACAGCTTACTTCTTACGCCATTCGTAATCATAAGCATTCGTGTAATCTTACTGATAGTTTGTAAAGAGCGTGTTCGACCCTCCTTTCCTCGTTGTTTAAATACCCCTGATTGATGAAGTGCTTCATGGAAAATTTATCCAGAACACAAAGCAAAACCAGTGGGCGCAGAAATTAATGTAGCATATAATGCCAGAGAGTAATAAAAAACACCAGGGACGCTCCTTCCCCAGTGTAACATTGTACATATAGTGCTCATCACAACCATCCGCAAGGATTGCTCTCGCGACGCTGACGAAATCGAGCACATAAGCATTTCAACCCTCACCCAGCACAAAACCGAGCATGAACGCCAACATAGCGGGAACTTTTTCGATACGTTCCAAATACATTGGCCTGCATATCCGCACTAAGGGTATCTCCTACTGTTGGAGATGATTATACCATAGAGATAGGGGAAAGTCCACCCTTCCAGCTATCAATCTGACTACGATGAATGTTGTGATAGAAATGTTAGAGGTGATGAATTACATCCTTGAAGCTTCAAGACGCTTCATGATACCCCTTTGCTTATCGCACCAGCGTATTGGTTAAATATGGCGATGTAAAGGTGGTCCGCTCCCCCGCCTGCTTCCCAGGAACAGGGAAAAGCCGGGCGGAAAGCGGCTTTTGCAAGCGTAACGCCAGGGTAGCTACATCCAGCAAAAGCCGCGCAATGCTTTCAATCGGACAATCGCCGGGGAGCGGGATGGTATCCAATCCAGTGCCACAAATAGCGGAATACAATAACAGCTGATCGATATTGACCGCCCCCTCTTCCCAACGTTTCCCCAGCACCGCATCTTCCAGCACAGGCAACATCAGACCACAGTAGCCACAGGTGGGCAGGCCGGTACTTTTCAGAGCTGCTGTTAAGGCTGCGACCACTGCCAGCGTGCCAGATGTACCAAAGCGACCGGAGCCGATAAGTTCTATCGCACTAATAATGCTATCGTCAGCTAACGGCGCGGGCGATAGATCGATGCCACCAAAAATAAGCCGATGTTCCTTTGCCAGATCCTGCCCTAGCGTGACCACAGGAGTCGCGTCGTGGAGCAGCGCATTTCTCACGATCCGGGTCACATGCGCAGGTTCGAGCGTATGTAACGTTGCTTGCTCTGCTCGCAGAGCTTTTGCGACGATGCCAGCTCCCTGCAAGCCAATAGAGAGGCTGGCGGGGCCGCTATGATACGCGGTAGGAAAGAAGGGGCTACCAGCCGCAACGCAGGCCAGCATGGCAAAACGAAAATTGCCAAAGCCTTCTTCCGTCTCCTGAGCCAGCCGTTGCATTATTTGAGCAGTGGGCCGGGCCGCTTCGGATCGCAGGCCATGCTCCGTTGTCGCCAGCTGCACTGTCGCATTCAATGCACTGGTGGGAATCAGGAGATCGGCGATCAGTTCAAGACGCTCTAGCGGAAAATCGGGCCGGGCCGCCTGCGCCGTTCCTAAAGAACAGAAGGCCAATCCGGCATCGTCCAGCATATGTTGTAGCTCTCGCGCATATGCCATCATAGCGGCAGAAGGCTGGTCGGCAAGATCGTCGAAGATTGGGCGAGTCGAGAGGCGCACGGTTTGCACTTCATAGCCAGCATCGCTATAACGCTCACTAGCCTGGCGCAGCAACTCAGCCGCCTGCTGAATGATCGTCGGCGTCAGGGGATGTGGTTCAGCGATACCAAGCGTAATGGTGCGTACAGGTGGGATAGCCATACTATTTACGACCTCTTTTCAGTATTTCTCTGGCAGTTCCGTTGTGGTGATATATAGCATATCGCACCAGATTGCATCAACACAATGCCCACTTGACGAATTTTTGTCCTTCCCGTACACTTCCAGCAAGAGCAACTTGGAGAGCACTGTCAATGGCAACGCATGATGTTAACAGCCAGGATGAGGCGAAGCGAGAATGTTTTCTCTGCTCGCTCGACCCGAAAAGCCCGTGCCATGAAAACGTACTGGAAGGCCGTATTCTCGCCACCCAGGAGCGTACTATCGATGGCACTAAAACCGCCATTGTGCTGCTTGATACAGGCACCCGACAGGTCGAGCTGTATTTTGATGACCAGTACTATCGCAGCCTCGTCAGAGAACTCAAAGCTCTGGGTGATCTGATTAGCCCGTATAAGCTTACGTTGCGTGTCTATCACCTCCCTCACCCCCCCGTCAGCAGAACAGTCAGAGGGAAACAGCGCCACTGCTACAGAGCCAACGCCTATACGCTGGCAGTGCTAGAACCTGACATTCTGCTCAACATTACTGATCTGAACATGGCAGAGTATTGCTCCCGGCAATATATGCTCAACCGCCTCAGCCCTTCGGCCATGTCAGCCGCTACCATTCGCGGGAATCTGGTCCATTACTGCTTCAAAGAATTACTGAAAGAGCATAATAAGGGAAACGTCAATATCCATACGGCAGACGAGACGGAACA
>DASTZT010000397.1:0-6043 GCA_035764225.1 Ktedonobacteraceae bacterium | reverse complement strand
GTCCGACAAAAAGGACTGTGGTTGCTCGATAGATAGGCGTCTGCATTTTCGTCACGACGAACGTACCTGCCGTAGCAACAAGGACGCAGAGGGCAGCCAGCCAGAACCAACGTGCCAAAGCTGCAAGATACCGATATCCGTAACCGCTTGTACGGGCCTCGTCTGGCATGAAATTTCCCTTTCTTCCCTATTACAGATGCGCAGCGTACATACACAATCAGTTTGCGGGTGAAGTGTTTGAACGCAGCAAATAATCAAGCAAGTTAGAAGTAAATCGCTGAAAGTCTCGGCTGCCGTAGGAACCGGAGGGAACGCTCGCATCAGCGTGCATGTTCTCAAGCCCCAAGGCCCACCAGTAGGTAGCAGCGTCAAACACCCTGGCTCCGCCAGGCGCTGTATACAGGGTCGCTGTTGCAGTGGGTATCCCTGGCTGATTCGGGTTGGGGTTATCATTTCCGTTTGGCTGTGCCTTCACAGGAGAAGAAGCCAGAATCGTGAGCGCGGGTGGAATAGCGAGATTGGGAAGAACGCTGTCAAACTCACCCGCATCGCCGCCAGCGGAAGTTGTATCTACTTCTGCACCCTCCAGCCCCGCCACCGCGCTGCCCACATGCAGCGCGGTGCCGTGCAAGAAGGGGGCAGCGCCGGAACTGAGTACCAGAGGGGCTGACCCGACTACGACGCCGGAAAACGTGGCTCCAAGCAGCGCTTGTCCAGGTTGGTTCAATGGAGGATTTTGCCACAGGGTAGTCGCCGAAGATGGGTCGTGCCCATACAATGGGTCAAGCGCGGCATCTTTATAGCAGATCACGACTCGATCAGCACCCAGAGGGCTTGATTGCAACCGAACATGCCAGTAGGCATCGTTGGCCCCAAAGAAAGCCAGCGATACTCCTGCGGCGCGCGCCTGCGTGATGTTGGTCCGCATGCCCGCTGACCAATACTCATCATGTCCGGCGGCAAGGAACAAGCGGTGATGGAGGAGCAATTGCCCGTGCAGGTCAGTATCAACATCAGTGGTATAGGTAACATCGTAGCCCTGTCGCTCAAGCCAACTCAGCAGGTTGTATTCATAGGTAGTAAAATCGGAGAGGCCAGCATTCTCAACCTCGGGGCGGTCAAACGAGACCGCAAACGAACGATCTCCCGTCGTATTCGCTGTTCCAGTACCATCCAGACTACGCCCGCCCCAGGAATTACCGGCCTGATACGTCAGAACGCTGCTCTGGAAGAGAACTGGCGCGCGGCTGGCGTCATCGCGCACAACGAACTCCGTGTAGCGCATCAGTCCAGCAGAGGACACCAACTTCACCACATAGACCCCACTGACCCAGGAGGTGGGAATCTTCAGTGTGATAGGATCATGCCAATTGCTGGCGCTGACCATGCGGGTTGCCGGTTCAACCACTGGGGCTGGCTGATTGATGCCCTGGCGCACCTGGGAGGAGTAGACCAGATGTCCTCCCAGACCTTGATACCAACCCATCCGGTAGATACGAAATGAATACGATGGAGCAGTCGTCGAGACAAACATCTTGATCTGCTCCCCCGCATTCACACTGATGGGAGCAGTGAAGGCTTCGATAGCGTTCTGCGGGCCAAGCGGGAGGTTCGCGCGCCAGTCGCTCGTGCCAGGACAGGTATTCTCCGCCACAATTGGGTTTGCTGCAAATGCGGCATTCGCGCACGACGCATTCTGCCCTCCTGCCGCAGCGTCAGCGGCCACAGGAGAGGAAAGCTTACCAATCACCCCATAGGCGACGAGCGCCAGAATTTCAAGGCCAAACGCCGAGACGATCAAGCATTTTTGCAACAGGTTCAGCCTACCAGACCATGAGAACATCTCCTGATTCCTCCATCAGCGCCTTCAACAATTGGCGTGAATCCCTGTGCACACGCGCTCAATCTCTGCTTCTGTCAATTTCTGCACAAAATTTGCGGCATAGCGCGCCAGCGCGGCAGCGACCTGTGCCTGAAGAGATGAGCAATCCATCACAGGGGCACCTCCTGGCCTTCCAGGTCTAACGACTGCTGGATTGCTGCCAAAGTTTTCGTAACAGGGAGGCTCCAGATGCCGTTGCTCAAGGGTTGCTGACCAGATCGAATACATTGAGCAAGATGTTCGCAGGCAGCCTGGAGCGGCTCCTGCCATTGAAGAGGAGGGATGATGATCTCGCCGGTACGATAGGAGAGCTGAAATTCCTCAAAGGTGGTGGCATGCGCAGGGCACTCGACACCTCGGTTATAGATACGTATCTTGTCTTGCGGCTCCACGTCATCGTAGAGGACCATACGCTGGTCGCCAACCACGGTGAACCGCCGAACCTTGGATGGATGGAGCCAGCTAAGCTGTACGTGTGCGAGCATGCCATCTGCATAGCGCAGATAAACATACACAACGTCGTGTATCCCCTGTTGAACACAGGCCGCTCCGGTAGCACGCACTGCAACCGGGTCTGCATCTAGCAAGTAACGGAGTATAGAGAGATCATGCGGCGCCAGGTCCCAGAGGACATTGACATCTTTTTGAAAGAGACCGAGATTCAGGCGCTGCGCATCAATATAGTGGAGTTTGCCGAGCTGTCCCCCAGAGATGATATGACGCAATTCTTGAACAGCTTTGTGGTAGAGAAAAGTGTACCCGACCATCAAGACACGGTTCCGCTCTTGCGCCAGTGCCACCAATTCTTCGACCTCACTCACCTTGACGGCCAGCGGTTTCTCTACAAATACATGCTTATTTGCCAGGAGCGCAGCCCGTGCCAGGGAATAATGGGTATGGACGGGTGTAGCTATCACAACGGCATCAATATCGCTCTTATAGAGATCGAGAGCGTCATGTGTGACCCTGACCTGGCGGTACTGTGCTTGCGCCTGGGCCAGCCGCTCGGTATCCAAATCGGCAATATATGCCACCAAGCCACCTGACAGAGCGCTCAGGTTGCGCACTAAATGGGGTCCCCAATATCCGTATCCGATCACTCCAAACTGTAAGATTTTTACTTGAGGCCGCCCGTGAGATGATGTAGGCGGCCTCTCTTCCACCACAGGAACTTCTGTAAGGATATCCATTTCTCCTATGCCTCCCGTTGAGGTATTTTCCGTTGCGCAAAAGGCCCCGCATGGGCCATCTTCGTATTGAGCGCTGTGCAAAGCATAGGTGGTGCAAGTTGCTGTCGCGTCACGAAGGGGTGTTTACGCCATTACAATTTGGTAATCGAGGAAAGAAATGGACGTGCTCTCATCTCACGCTCAACTCCCGGTTGCACTTTTTCTCCCCTCGGATTGGGCAGAAAAGCAATATCCCAGGCCAGTTCTTGTAATGATATAGGTGGGACGCGCCGCATCACGTTCAATTTTGTGGCGCAAACGAAAGATATGCACTTTCAGCAAATTGGCTTCGCCCACATACTCTGCTCCCCAGACCTTTTCCAACAAAAGATTGTTCGTTACAATTCGCCCAGCGTTTTGGACTAAATAGGAAAGGATGCGATATTCCGTGGGAGTCAGGGCAATGGGGCGACCATCTATCGTGACCTGATGTTGGAGAAAATCTACCGTTAAATTACCAAAAGTAAGCGTGGGGCGCACATTGCGCAGGTGCTCATTGTTGTTCCATTGGGTGCGCCGAAGAACAGCTCGGACCTCTGCAAGTAACTCGACAACACTCACGGGCTTGGTCAAATAATCATCAGCCCCCGAATCCAACGCGCGGGCCTTGGTATGATCCTGCTTCTGTACGGACATAACAATAATTGGCACTAAAGAGACGTTGCGCACATATCGGCAGAGTTCAAAATCCTGAGGTTCTGATGATAGGGTGTCGAGAAGAATGAGATCAGGCTCTTTGGTCTCGAGCACTTCGAATAACTGCTGCTCATCTTTCACCGGCAGAACCTCATAGCCCTCAGTATGTAACGTGCGAACAAGAAGCCTCAAAGCCTGGGGATCTTTTTCTGCCACAAGAATGTGGGTTTTATAAGCAGGCACGATTCCGTTCCCTCTCCTGTATTGCCTCGAGCATTCATTCACTACGATAGCAGTGACTCCTACCATTGAGCCATTTGCAAAATGTTCTAAGCCGCGAGACTGCTCCAGAGCGTGGGGCGATTGTGACTAGTGGCTCAATCCTTCGGCGTCCCGCTAGAAAGGTACATAGACAAGGAGTAATTTCTCTTTCTCTATTGCCAAATAGCCGGGGTCATCCCGCCTCCCACGCGCCTGACATAAGCATTATCAGATTGCCCAGCAGTGGCAAGCGCGATGGCTAGCTGCTGCTTTCCCATCAAAGGGAACTCATCCAGCAGGAAGATGCTGTTTGGGGTTGCACGCAAGAGATGCAGGTAAGCGCTGGCACAAAAACCAACCACACTCATCAGAGGGTGGAATACACCCTTTGAGTCAGAGGAAGCAAGCCATTTCACTAAATCGGAGAGAGACTATCAAGTGTGGGCAGATCCGTATTTCATGCTTTTGTGACAAAATTGTACCCACCATAGCACCATTTAGCAGCTTCCGCGTGATGAGCTACAGTATTCTATTGTATATTGTCTTCCCTCTAGCATACTTGCTACATAGGCATCCACCTTTCCAGGAGATAGCATCTTATCAGTTGGACCCGGCTGTCGCACTCTAAAATATCCGTCGAGATCATAGCAAGCTAGCATTGTTGCAAAGGTGAAACTAGATCAAACTTTATGAATCTATGAAGCATCTGTAATCTCGCCCACCTACATTCTCCACTGGGGAGTCAGGGCATTAGGTATTGCTATTTTTTTAGCCTTCCCGGCAGGAATTTTCTGTAGCAGTACATACTATGGGCCAACTTTTTCTCAACTGGATAGTGCGGTGCAGTGCGATTGATTTCTTGGACAGCAGGCAAAGAGAGTAAGGTCAAGCTGTAGAGAGAAATCAATGAGCGGGAAACGACGCAAAAACAGTGGACCTACCAGAATCTCTGCTGTACAAATGGGAAAAATGAGTTTATCGCCAAAGTACCGGGCATCTTTGAGGAGAGGCGCAGCATACTGAGCCTGTGTTGGCTACTTACGCCATCTGGCTACAAACTAGCCTGGTACATCGCGCTCAATTTCCCATTTTCCGAACGGATAAAAGTAGCCAGCACAGGCCGCTCGGCCCTGGCGATATTCCAGCAGGGCAGGACAGGACCTACCCTCTTGTATCTGGGGCACCCCAGCGGGATCGTTCCCACCCACATATCCCACTACCGCTCCCAATAGCCATTGCGCTGGCCCGTGCGTTCTGGCGTCCATTCGTAGCACTCCGCTGCCAGGTGCTGACTCACCGCAGCTTTTACACACTTCTTGGGATTCTACCCAAGTGGTCCGTTGAAAATTGGAACAGAGAATGCAATGCGTGGGCAATCTGAGGAGACTGGAGAGCGGTGGATCTTGAGGGTGCTTCTCTCGAACTGACGTCACTGAGTAGAGCCTCCCAGAAGGCGAGGTGAGGATGGCCCTACCCCAGAGTTTGCTTCAGCACCACCAGCGCTCGCTAGTAACCAGGTACTGCCTCGCGGTACTGCTTGAGGGGGAGTACCAACTACACTGTACGGTTAACATGCACTTGTCACCTTTTCTCGAGTTTGCGAGGATTGTTCTACATGAGCGAGCCCTGGATAAACCCTTCAGTTGAGGAAAATACTGAAAACTATTCTTCAGGTCTGCTGGACGCGACATTTGCGCGACGCATGTTCTTGAAGCGCGCTTTAGGCGGTGTTGCTGGGACGATAGCAGCCAGCGGCGCTGGTTGGGGCTATACACGCCTTATCGAACCTCGCTGGCTCGAATTGGCCCATGTCTCATTGCCTTTGCCAAGGCTCTCTCCCACGTTTCACGGCTATCGCCTGGTCCAACTCAGTGATCTTCATCTGGGTGACTGGCTGCAGCCAGCGCAATTGCATGACCTGATCCTCTTCATCAATCAGCAACAGCCCGACCTGATCGCTATTACGGGCGATTTTGTCACCGATGACCCTGCCTTGGTCGCTGATGACCTGCTCACCCTACTCAAGCTGCTCAAA
>DASTZT010000396.1:0-3751 GCA_035764225.1 Ktedonobacteraceae bacterium | reverse complement strand
AAATCCGTCTTGTCCAGGGGCGATCACCAGGCTTCTAGTCACCCCCGACACAGCAGAGTGTTTGGCGTTGAGGAAGCATTGCAAGGTGACTCTGCCCGCACAGTCACGGGTCACTTTTTGTTGTGAGGCGTCCTGATACTTTTGCCGAAAAATCTCTGTTGCTAGTGAAGGTAGGGGGCGCGTTGTGTGCATTGGTGCACTGACATGAGCACAGGAGGAGGGTATTCTCAGCGGAGAAAGGAGTCTTAAACCTACCAGACTCGAAGGGGGAAGAGATGGCTTTCTTAGTGCTAGTCCTTCTGGGGTTGATTATTGGTGTTTGTACTGTTTGCCACCAGCGGCGACGAGGCATGATGATTGTTTTCTTAGTGGCGGTTTTTCTGATTAGCGCCGCAGCAGGTGTATTAGCTGTGTCTCCATGATACGGCGATAGGCACGAACACCCGTTGGCATTCTTGAAGCGACCCATCTGTTTGGGGACATGCCTGTAGATGCCTGGGCCGTGTTTAATTACTCTGGCTTGGCTCTTTTTCTCTGTTTTTACTCTGCTGCTGCTGGATGCCCTTCAAAAGCGCTTTGTTGGCAACATGCCCATGCCGCCCCTTTGGTAGACGCGGTATTTTCCAGAGGATACGAAGTGGGCGCGCTAGAGAGTTCATCAAGAAATATTTGATCGCCAGGCAACGCGCGCTCTGAGCGGGGTATGTTTCCTGCTGGGCAGGCGCACAAGCAAGGCGTGCCTGGTCGAATTGCCGCTCTAATGTCCTGAGTTCTTCTTGCTTGAGCAGCATGGTTTGCTGTATCTGCCGCATCTCTTGTTCTGCTGTGTTCAAGTAAGCAGCAATGGCCGGGCATTCATGCAGTGGTGGTTCTGGGTCGAGTGCAAATACCAGATAGAGGTTTTCCCAATGCTGTTGGGTGGCGCGCAGCGTGCGCTGGTCTTCCTGAAGAGAATAGGCCAGGGCTTCCCATTGAGCGTCAATCTGCTGCAACAAGCGGCGGAGATTTGCGCATTGGTTGGATACGCCGCTTGTGCTTCGCTGAAATCGCACGGTCATTGCTCCCTTCTTCCCTGAATAGGCTGAAATAATGATCGCCTACTCCCCCTTCGCTGTAATCAGCGATAGCCCCAGCAGAATGACATGCTTCTCAAAACTCATCAAGCGCGGGGCGCAGGGAAATGCACAGAAACTCCTGCGAAAAACAGTATTCAAGTTTTTCTCAGAAATCTGTGGCTTGAGCTACAAAGAACACACTCTCTCAGGGAAGATCTATCGTATGTTCGTTAACTCATCCTTGTATCCATAAGGCTCACCTTTTGGAGAGGGCATAGTCCTCTCCAAAAGGTGAGAAGAAGACTTACCTCATAAATTAGCATTCCGGGTGGGGCCAACGCCAGCCTACATCGTCTATACTTCTCTAAAGCTCCCTCCACAACAAGACCCTACATGCTTGAAATGGACGCAGGCGACGCGCCAATGCAGGCAGGGGCAGTGTACCACCTTTCGACGTGGCAAGGTGACACGAGCAATATGAATTATGTAATGAATCTGGGCTTTACTTATGCTGAAATGACGGGCATTGAGCGATAAAAAGTCGAGCGATGCTAGAAAATCTCTGAGGATATGCGTGACGTGCTATCTGATATCAATCTGAACCGATCCCTGGAAGAGAGCATGGACTATCTATTGGTTCAAGCAGGTAGGTTGCTTGGTAGCCAGGCTATTGCTATCTATTGTTTGCAAGGTGACAACGAAGAGGCTATCGCCGAGGCGGAACAAAACGTTCCTGGCAAGGATATTGCAGGCACCACAATGCCCTTTGCGCAATTGGCACTAAAGCAAGCACTGCATACTCGCCTGCCAGTAACGCTCCTGTGCACTTCTTCTCACCTATCTATTTATGAAGAGAGGGAGACGCAGCGCCACTTGTGGGGGCTTCCTTCAAGTGTTGTCTATCAAGCTTTGCTGGCTGTTCCTATTGTAATCAAGAGGCAGGTTTATGGTGGGGTCGTTCTCTATTACACAGAACCCCGCAATTTCTCTCAGGACGAAATTGAACTGGCAGTCTCGTATAGCAATGTGGTGGCATTGGCAATGGAGAATATCTCCTTGTGTGAATACCTTCAACGGGCTGGGGTTGTGGCTGAATGGAATTGCTTTGCCAGAGAGTTGTACGACATGGTGACACAGATGCTCTTTTCAGCCAGATTACTTGCCGATGCCTTGCCTCGGGTCTTGGAACACCATCCTGCTGAGGGGCGTCGTGGCCTGGAAGATCTAAGCCTTCTCTCACTCGGCGCGCTGGCCCAGATGCGTACTTTGAGGAGGCGGTTGCCAGAGGCCCTGACAGGCGTCAATTTTTAAACTGAGGTGGAGCTGCGGGGTCAGCTAGCGGTTGGTACAGCAATCAGCATTACATGGCATACTACAGGAGTGAACGTATCAGATGAAGGACATACGGCGCATTCGCGTCATGATTGTGGATGATCATCCGGTTGTGAGAAGAGGTCTTGCATTATCTTTACTTGCTTTTGATGATATTGAGGTGGTAGATGAAGCGAGCAATGGTGAGGAGGCGCTTGCTCTTAGTCCCGATGCCCACCCTGATGTGGTTGTGATGGATTTGAAAATGCCTGGGATGGGGGGGGTGGCCGCCATTCGCGCTATCCGTGAGTATTGGCCTGAGGTGCGCGTGCTGGCTTTGACGAGCTTTCAGGAGGGAAATTTGGTGCAGGATGCTCTGCAAGCAGGGGCGGTTGGCTATCATCTCAAAGATATTACAATTGATGAGTTGGCGGTAGCTATCCGTCATACTTATGCTGGCAAGCCTACGTTATCTTCTGGAGCAGCCCAGGCGCTGCTCCAGAGCATATCAACGAAGCAGGAGAAAATAGGGCAGGACCTGACCGAGCGGGAACGAGAGGTGTTGGAACTGCTGGTGAAAGGGTTGACGAACCCTCAAATTGCGGAGCGATTGATTGTGAGTGAGGCGACAGTGAAATTCCATCTGCGCAGCATTCGTTCCAAGCTGGGAGCTTCTAGCCGCACGGAAACAGTTGCGCTGGCCCTGAAATATAAGCTATCCGAGTCAACATGAGCAGCGACTTCAGTTCACGGTTTCTGGCTGTTGCAGAGCCAATCTTGTGATAGGAAACAATTCTTTGGCCTGATGAACGCCCTGCCGCGCGTGCAGTCCGGCCATATCGCGCAGCACTATCTGGCCTCGATGTAGTTCTACAAGCCCTTCCTGTTGAAAGGCATCAAGCAGTTTTGTCACGGTCTCGCGCAGCAGTCCTGTCAGTTCTCCCAATTGTTGATGAGTAATGGCAAGTTTGGTCGTATGTTTTTCGTGGGCCAAACGAAGCAATTCTATGACCAGTTTGGTGGGAGCATCGTAGAAAGCGAAGGCTTCCAGACGCTCCACTAAAAGTTGAATTTGCTGTATGAGATCGCTGATAATCAGCGAGGTTACTGCTGGCTGCTCACTTATAATCTGTTTTACGGCAACAGCACCCAGGACTCCGACCTGGGCATCTTCAATTACCTCAGCAAAGCAAACCTGCCGCGCTTCATCACCCTGGGGCACTGCCCCAAAAAACATGCCAGGCCGAATAAGCGCCAATCCAATACGCTTACCAGCAGTGGTGAGACGAGCAAGCTGCACCTGCCCCTGTTTGAGGAGAAATAGTTCGCGCGCCGGTTCACCTTGCCGATAGATGAACCGGCCTTTTGCAAACGTGCGCAGCGTC
>DASTZT010000395.1:0-9927 GCA_035764225.1 Ktedonobacteraceae bacterium | reverse complement strand
CCCCCCCCCCCCCCCTCTTCTCCCTTCTCCGCCGCCGAAGGCGGCGCGAAAAGAAAACTGAAAATCCCTGGTGAAGAGTAATCGTGTGGGGTGACAAGAGTACCTTACTTTGGTATGATTCGCGTCATGATATAGCTTTAATAGCTCTGTACACGCACTGAGGAGAGGGTGTATGTCAACCTATAACTATCGTGAGGTACTAAATCAGATTCAGCATTTGACACCCGATGAGCAATTCCAATTGTTGGAGGATCTGGTAGCTCTGGTTCGGCGTCAAACTAGAACGCATCCTCAACATAGCATTATGGAATTGAAGGGACTGGGCAAAGATGTATGGAGTGGCATAGATGCACAAGAGTATGTGAATCAGGAGCGTGAATCGTGGAGTGGGCTGAACTAAAGGCAAAGCTGCAAAACTAAGGAGTCAACAATGTCTTTTGACATCATCAAGGGTATGGCAACAACCCTGAAAAATATCGGCAAAAAGCCAACAACCATCTCCTATCCAGAGGAGGAGCGCCCGTTGCCACCGCGTTTCCGGGGCCGCCATGTGCTGCACCGCTACGAGAACGACCTTGAACGCTGCGTCGGCTGCTACCTCTGCGCGGGCGCGTGCCCGGCGGACGCCATCTATATCGAGGCCGAGGAGAACACCGAAGAGAATCGCATCTCCGCAGGCGAACGCTACGCCAAAGTTTTCGACGTGAACCTGCTACGCTGCATCTTCTGTGGCTACTGTCAGGCCGCCTGCCCCACCGGAGCAATCACGTTAGAGCAGAACTATAAGCTAGCGTCCTACCATCCAGAGGAGCTGGTATATCATAAAGAGCAACTGCTTGAAGCAAGGGGGCAGGCAACCATTGGCTCCAATGAGGTCTGGAGCGATCCTGCGCCAGCGGAGGCGGCGCAACCCGTTCCGCAATCACAACAGATCTTCGATGGCTCGGAAGCCAGCGCCGCCGCCGTTGGACTCGGTACTACTCAGACCGAGCGCCCGGTCTTGCTGGTTGATGAGGAGCAGGACGAAGACAGAAGGAAACTGCCATGATAGCCACACAGATCACATTTTTCGTGCTGGCAATCGCCAGCACGGCCTCTGCCATAGGTGTCATCGCCTTCAAGAACGCCGTCTATAGCGCCTTGAGTCTGATCCTCACGCTTTTATTGCTGGCGATGTTCTATCTGCAATTAGAGGCCATGTTTATCGCCGTTGTGCAAATTTTGATTTACGCGGGCGCGATTATGGTGCTCTTCCTCTTCGTCGTGACGATGCTCGCGCCTGAAGCTGGCGGGACCGAAGAGCGCGATCATATGCCCTGGCAGCGCATCGTTGGCAGTATTTTGGGTCTGGCGCTGGTGGGAGGCTTGAGTTATTTGATCTTTACAGGCACTATCGCCACCGGAGCAAAAGCTACTGCGGCCAACAGCCTGTCCACGATGGTTGCTAAACAGGGCGATATTCAGGCGTTCGGTCTGGCCCTTTTTCACGGCTTCCTCTTCCCGTTTGAAGTTACCAGCTTGCTTATTGTCGTGGCTATTCTGGGTGCGCTCATTTTTGGTCGAAGGGCGTAATGCCGTTTCTATGTTGAAGGGAACCGAACCATGCCGTTATCTGCTTACTTAATCATGAGCGCCATCTTATTTACCATCGGTAGCATTGGTGTGCTGGTCAGGCGCAACCCATTGATTATCTTCATGTCAATTGAATTGATGCTTAATGCCGTCAATCTCGCATTTGTGGCTTTCTCAAAATTTCTCGATTCTGCGGATGGACAAATGTTTGTTTTTATCGTCCTGACTGTGGCGGCTGCCGAGGTTGTAGTGGGCCTGGCTATTATTGTCTCCATTTTCCGCACGCGCCGCAATATCGATGTTGACGAGATGAACGTATTGCGAGGCTAATGATGACTAATCTAAGTTTTGGCGTACTGCTCCTGCCTCTACTAGGATTTATAATCCTGGGATTGCTGGGCAGGTTTATGTCGCGCGGGGCGATTCTCGCGGTGGCCTGGGGAGCCTGTGGTCTGGCCTTCCTCTTCGCTGCCCTGGGCTTTTTATCGATGCTCGCCACCCCCGTATCTGGGCGGACCAGCGATCCGACTATTTATACCTGGGTCGTCTCTGGCACGCTGCAAATTTCCTTCGGCCAGCTTTTCGATCCGCTCTCCGCCACCATGTTGCTGATCGTGACTGGCGTTGGCCTGCTGATCCATATCTATTCGGCGGGCTACATGGAAGAAGATCCAGGCTTCTGGCGCTTCTTTGCCTACATGAACTTCTTTATTTTCGCGATGGTTCTGCTGGTCACTGCCGATAATTTTCTCTTCCTGCTGGTTGGCTGGGCGCTGGTTGGTCTGGCCTCGTTCCTGCTGATCGGCTTCTGGTACCAGCGCCGCGCCGCTGTTGCCGCCGCTCAAAAAGCCTTTGTCATCAACGTTATCGGCGACTTTGGCCTGATGCTGGCGATCTTCCTGATCTTTAGCAATTTCGGCTCGCTCAACTATCAAGATGTTTTTGGCAAACTCTCCTCCTCCTCACTAGGAGGGAGCGCGACGGCGACCGCGATTACCTTGCTGCTCTTCCTGGCGTGTGCCGCCAAATCGGCCCAGTTGCCGCTCTATATGTGGTTGCCCGACGCGATGGAAGGCCCGACGCCCGTGAGTGCGCTGATCCACGCCGCCACGATGGTTACTGCTGGCGTGTATCTGGTTGCTCGCGCCAACCCGCTCTTTGAACTGGCTCCCGCTGCTTTGAATGTGGTCGCAGGTATCGGTGGAGCGACCGCCCTGTTCGCCGCCACCATTGCGCTCTTCCAACTCGATATCAAGCGCGTGCTGGCCTATTCGACCATTAGCCAGCTTGGCTACATGTTTATGAGCGAGGGCGTTCATAATTATGCTGGCGGCATCTTTCATCTGACGACGCATGCCTACTTCAAAGCTCTGCTCTTCCTGGGCGCGGGCGCTGTGATCCACGCGATGGGCGGCGAACAGGATATGCGCAAGATGGGCGGGCTGCGTCACCGCATGCCGATTACCTTCTGGACCTTCCTGATCGCGGCCCTGGCAATCAGTGGCATCTTCCCGCTCTCCGGCTTCTGGAGCAAAGACGAAATTCTCGGTTCAGTGCTGGCTCAGGCCAACGCCACTCAAAATGCCTGGTTCTATGTGTTATGGGGCGTGGGTCTGCTCACCGCCGCTCTGACCGCCTTCTATATGTTCCGCCTCTTCTTTGGCATCTTCACTGGCAGCTATCGCGGCAACGTCGTTGTAGCTCGCAGCGAAGAGGAAGAGGACGAGGAACAGGAAAATACGGGACACCATGCGGGCCACGTCGGCTACTACGATATCTACGAAGCGCCTGCCGTGATGACAGTTCCTTTAGTGATCCTGGCCGTGCTTTCCGTTATTGGCGGTTTTGTCGGCTCGCTGGCACTTTTTGGCCGTCCCCAATGGCAACCACTGGCGAACTTCCTGGCTTCCGTCTTCCATGCGAAAGCGCCCGAAGTTTCGTTCGCTCTGGGATGGCTCTCGACTGGCCTGAGCCTCGCCCTCGCCTTGCTGGGTATCGGGGCCGCGTGGATGCTCTATCGTGGCGGCTTCCAATATAAAGAGAACAAAAACCCGCTCTATCAACTGGTCTTCCACAAGTATTACGTTGATGAGATCTTGACCGCCGCACTGCTCAATCCTTTGCAGGCGCTTGGCCGTTTCGCGACTCGCTTCCTCGAAGGTGGCTTGCTAGACGCTGGCAGTCGTGGCATTGCGGCCCTGTTCCGCTTGAGCAGCACGGGCTTGCGACGTTTACAAACGGGCTACATGCGTAACTACGCTCTGGTGATCCTGTTGGGCGTCGTTCTGATCGTCATTTATTATGCGGTGAGGGGGTAGAGGTCATGTTTCCTATTTTATCGGTGGTCACTTTTCTGCCTCTGGTCGGTGGCATTGCGCTGCTCTTCCTCCCCAGAGATCGCCATAACACCATTCGCTGGACAGCCTTAGCCATCGCTGTCGTAAACCTGCTGTTGGCCTGCTTTTTGATGCTGATCTATTCTCAGTCCACCGTCAGCGCCACCTTTCAGGGTACGTTCCTCTTCAACGAAGAGATAACCTGGATCGCGCCGCTCGGCGTCAATTATAGCCTGGGCGTCGATGGCATCAGCATCCTGCTGGTTGTGCTGACCGCGCTTCTGACAGCAATTACTATCGCGGCCTCCTTCCGTATCGAGCAAAAAGTCAAAAATTACATGGCCTTTATGCTCCTGCTGGAAAGTGGTATGCTGGGCGTCTTTCTCTCGACCAACCTCTTCCTCTTCTATATCTTCTGGGAAGTGATGCTGATCCCCGCCTACTTCCTGGTCGGAAGCTGGGGAGGCGAGCGCAGGATCTACGCCGCCTTCAAATTTGTGCTATATACCTCCGTTGGTAGTCTGCTTATGCTGGCGGGAATTATCGCGCTTGGTTACTACCATCAGCTAGCGGCAGGTGGCAGCTACACGCTCGATCTGGCAAACCTGCTCGGTACGAAGCTTGACGGTACGACGCAGATCTGGCTATTGCTCGCCTTCTCCGCCGCCTTTGCCGTCAAGGTGCCGTTGATCCCATTCCATAGCTGGCTGCCTGATGCCTATAGCGAAGCGCCAGCTCCGGTGACTGCTCTGTTAGCCGGAGCCATGTCGAAAACGGGGGCATATGGCTTCCTGCGCCTCTGCATCCCACTGTTCCCGCAGGCCATGCAGAATCTGGCTCCCTACTTTAGCGGCTTAGCGGTTGCTGGCATTCTCTACTGCGCATTACTGGCGCTGGTGCAGACTGACTTGAAGCGCCTGCTCGGTTATTCCAGTATCAGCCATCTTGGCGTCGTCATGCTCGGCATGTTTTCCTTCAACGTGCAGGGCGTAGAAGGCTCGGTAATGCAGATGGTCAATCACGGTATTACCATCGCCGCATTATTCCTGATCGTCGGCTTTATCGAAGAGCGCGTCGGCACGCGTCGCCTGAGCGATTTTGGCGGTCTGGCGACCCGCATTCCTATCCTGGCAACGGTGCTGATAATCGCTACTCTCTCATCGCTTGGCCTGCCAGGATTAAATAGTTTCGCGGGCGAGTTTCTCGCTCTGCTTGGCGCTTTCCGCAACAATATCTGGTTTGGTGTGCTGGGGACGCTGGTCGTTATCCCCGCAGCCTGGTATATGCTACGTTTCTTCCTGGGCATGATGGAGGGACCGCGTCAGAATGAGGGCACAGTCGGGGCCAGCATGCGTAAAGGCACCTTGCCCGATCTCCACATCGGCGAGTTTGTAACGCTTTTGCCCCTGCTGACCTTGATCGTTTATCTAGGCTTGCAACCCTTGCCATTGACCTTTTTATTGGAGCCCTCAGTGATTAACACACTGCAAATTCTCGGAAACGCGATAGTGCGATAAAACAACAACTTCGGAGGAGAGCGATAACGTCGTACCGACCTGATTGTATCGCGTCCGATTTATCGCAACCTCCTGAGAGGTATAGACTATATGACATTCACATTCACAGTTTCCGCCGCAGATTGGGGGCGGATCGCGCCAATAGTGGTCCTGGTGGGCATGACGCTGATCGTGATGCTCATCGACCTCGTGTTGCCGCATGCAGGCGAAAAATCGAAACATAGCGGCCCCGCCAATTTCGTCGTCTTGCCGCTCCTGAGCGTGCTTGCCGTACTTGGCTCGCTGGCCGCCGCAATCGTACTCTGGCTCATCGGCGATCATCAGAGCGCATTTAACGAAATGATAAGCTCCGATCCGGGTACGCTTTTCGCTTACATCATCATTTTAAGCGCCAGCGGGCTGGGTATTCTGCTCTCGCCTGCCTATCTCAAGCGGCTAAACCTGGTTCACCAGGGAGAATATTACGCCCTGCTGCTGCTTGCGACCACTGGCATGATGCTGCTCGCGGCGGCGGCCAGCTTCTTAATGGTCTTCCTGGGCATTGAAATGCTGTCGCTTGCTCTCTACATCCTCAGTGGATTTGTGGCCCGTCGCCGCTCTTCTCAGGAAGCGGGCATGAAATATTTCTTGCTCAGCTCGTTTGCATCGGCCTTTTTGCTGTATGGCATCGCTCTCACCTACGGCGCGACTGGCAGCACATCGTTTATCAGTATCCTACACTCCCTTTTAGTCGAGCCAGGTGCGACCAGCAGTCAGGTGCAGACGCCGACGTTGCTGCTGATCGGCATGGGCTTGCTCACGGTAGGTTTTGCCTTCAAAATCTCAGCCATCCCCTTCCAGTCGTGGACGCCCGATGTCTACCAGGGCGCTCCCGCTCCAGTGACGGCCTTTATGTCGGTTGGTACCAAAGCGGCGGCCCTGATTGCTTTCACCCGCGTCTTCGATATCGTGCTCGTGCATGTGAAGGTGGATTGGCTGCCGATTGTCTGGGTGATCGCTGTGCTGACTATCGCTGGTGGCAACATCATGGCGCTGGTGCAGAGCAACGCTAAACGCATGTTGGCATACTCCAGCATTGCGCACGCTGGCTATCTACTGATTGGTGTGGTTGTTGGCGGCACGTTTGGCATCTCGGCCATCCTTTTCTATTTGCTCTGTTACACCTTTATGAACCTGGGTGCCTTCGGCGTCGTCTCCATACTGGAACGAGCCGATAATTCGGGCAACGACGCCAGCGATCTACGCGGACTCTGGTATCGGCAGCCTATATTGGCTGGTTTCCTGGCATTCTTCTTGTTGGCTCTGGCAGGCTTTCCACCGATGGCAGGCTTTGCCGCCAAGTATTACCTGTTCTATGCTGCCCTGGTCGGCGGCCATCCTGAACTATTAATCATTGGCGTGCTGGCCAGCGTATTAGGCATGTATTACTATCTGCGTATTATTGCGACTATGTTTATGGAGCAGGAAGCTGGACCTGCCGTGATCCCGGCGACACCCACTGTTGTGCCCACGACGCCAAGAGGCGCATCAAGAGTAGTTTCCGGTCGCACATCCGGGAACCTGGCTTCTGGTGGAACTGCAACAGCGGTGGCTACAAAGCCCTCGACTGCCAATCTGGCGAAAACCCCCGTGCCAAAAACCCCTGTGGGGACGCGATTTATCGCATCCGAGCGCGATTTATCGCCTATCTCCACCGAGCCAGAGTCTGGCAGTGAACTATCCTGGATGTCATGGACCGCGCTTGGTATCGCCGCGCTCGGTACCCTGGCAATGGGCACAGTGCTCCCCTTCTGGCTCACTGGTCTGCTCCAACAAGCGGTGCCATTAATGTTAAGGTAGGGGTGGGGCTTGTCCCCGCCCACTCGTCCAGTAACTATCTTGAAACGCGTGACATCTAAAGACACATGGAGGAAACGACATGACCAACCCGCGAACAGCGCCGTACGGCTCCTGGAAGTCACCGATCACACCGGATTTGATCGTCTCTAAATCGAATGCCTTAGGGCAGATCGTGCTCGATGGGAGCGATATTTACTGGGGTGAGGGCCGTCCATCTGAGGGTGGGCGCGTTGCCATCATGCGCTCTGCCGCCGATGGCTCCATTACAGATGTCATCCCGCAGCCCTTTAATGCTCGCACGCGGGTTCATGAGTACGGCGGTGGCAGCTTTACTGTCAGCAATGGAACGGTCTATTTCTCGAACTTCGTCGATCAGCAACTCTATCGCGTCTCTCTTGGTTCCGCTCCCGAACAGATTACCTCGCAGCAAAATTTACGTTATGCCGATGCGATAATGGACCAGCAGCGCCAACGCTTGATCTGCGTTGGTGAGGATCATTCCGATCCTGGACGCGAGGCATTAAATAAGCTGATCAGCGTTTCTCTTACGGATGGCGACCGTATTCAGACTCTGGTAACTGGCAACGATTTCTACTCCTCGCCGCGTCTCAGTCCTGATGGTTCGCGCCTGACGTGGCTGACCTGGAATCATCCCAATATGCCCTGGGACGGCACCGAGCTATGGGTGGGCGAATTTGATCAAGATGGCCTGATCAAAAATGCCGAACGTCTCGCGGGCGGGCCACGCGAATCGATTTTCCAGCCTGAGTGGTCGCCAGATGGGACACTGTATTTTCTTTCTGACCGCACCAACTGGTGGAATTTCTATCGTTTGCGCGATGGCAAAATCGAGCCGCTATGCCAGAAAGATACCGAGTTCGGCGCACCGCAGTGGAGCTTCGGTATGTCTACCTATGGCTTTGTTTCGGCTCAAAAACTGGTTTGTCGCTATTCTGAGGAAGGCCAGGCCCGTTTATCGTATCTTGATACCACCACAGGTCAGCTCACGCACATTCCTGTGCCCTATACGTCGATCAACAATTTGTATGTCACGCCGGAGTACATCGTCTTCACTGGAGCTTCGCCAACCAGCGCCGGAGTCATTGTACGTTTCGATATTGCGAGCGGAACTAGCAAGGTTTTGGCCCGTGCCAGCAACGTTGAGATCGATGAACGCTATCTTTCAATGCCGCAGGCGATAGAGTTCCCGACAGAAAATGGACTGACCGCCCATGCCTTCTACTATCCTCCTCACAATCCTGATTACGTCGCACCCGCCGGAGAACTTCCGCCGTTGATCGTCGAAAGTCACGGCGGACCAACGAGCGCGAGTCCCAGCAATCTTAGCCTGGGACGACAGTTCTGGACAAGTCGCGGTTTTGCCCTTCTGGACGTAAATTATGGCGGCAGCACAGGCTATGGTCGAGAGTATCGCGAGCGGCTCTATGGGCAGTGGGGCGTTGTTGATGTCGATGATTGTGCCAATGGCGCGAAATACCTGGTGGAGCGTGGATTGGTCGATGGTAATCGTCTCGCCATTCATGGTGGGAGCGCTGGTGGCTATACCACCCTTTGCGCTCTGGCCTTCCGCGATACCTTCAATGCGGGAGCCAGTCACTTCGGCGTGAGCGATCTGGATATCTTTGTCAAGGATACCCACAAATTCGAGTCGCGCTACCTGTTCAGCTTGATCGGCCCTTATCCCGAAGCGCGAGACCTCTACTATCAGCGTTCCGCGATCAATTTCACCGACCGCTTTTCCAGTCCGGTGATCTTCTTCCAGGGCCTGGAGGATAAAGTCGTGCCACCCAATCAAGCCGAACTGATGGTCGATGCCCTGAGAAAGAAGAAGATTCCTGTAGCGTACGTGCCCTTTGAGGGTGAACAACACGGCTTCCGCCGCGCCGAGAACATTAAACGTGCGCTTGAAGCCGAACTGTACTTCTACTCCAGGATCTTCAACTTTGAGCCTGCCGACAAAATCGAACCCGTCGCGATAGAGAACCTTTAAAAGCCAAAGCGATTCGCTTTCCCCTCTCTGCCAGCACTGAAGCGATGGGAGTTGCCAGGGGAAGCGAATCGCAGCCCCTTGTCGAGAATGTGCATAGGTTATTCTAGCACTTCGCGAACGATATAAAGCGGGCGGGCGCGTACCTCGTCATAGATCCGCCCCAGATATTCGCCGATGATCCCCAGGAAAATAAGCTGGATGCCACCCATAAAGAGAACCAGAATGAGAGTTGAAGCCTGACCGACAATCGCACCCATGAAGATGCGTAGGATGATGGCAACCAGGATACCTATCAGACTGAGACCTGCCAGAAAGAAGCCAATGCTGGTCGCCAACTGTAGCGGTACGTAGCTGAAGCTGGTGATGGCATCGAGTGAAAAGTGAATCATCTTTTTCAAAGGGTACTTAGTAGAACCTGCGAATCGCTCGTGTCTCTCATACTGGACAGCCTCCTGGCGAAATCCTACCCAGGAAGATAGCCCGCGCATGAAACGATGGTGTTCCCGCATGCTTATCAACGCTTTTACCACGCGCCTATCTAACAGGCGGAAGTCGCCTGTATCGCGTGGAATGTTTATCGAAGTGAGGCGGGCAATCAACCGATAGAAAGCCGCTGCCGTTGCTAGCTTGAAAAACGTTTCGCCTGCGCGTT
>DASTZT010000394.1:0-3231 GCA_035764225.1 Ktedonobacteraceae bacterium | reverse complement strand
GTGCTCCAACAAGATGGCCTCTTTATTGAAGACGGTCATTCCCAGATCCTGAAGATCAAACTTCATGTATCCGTACATTTGGCACAGTTTTGGAGAATCGACCACGTCTGGATAGGTGGTTCCTGGACGCACCTGACCACCAGAAGGCAGGCCGATGGCATCGTTGACGCTAGCATGGATGCGACCGAATTTCTGGCTTACACCGTCAACATTAAGTTCGCGCATCCGAATGTCTACAGAAGCTTCCTGCCAGTCGGCAGAAGTCGGGTTGGCTCGCTCGATGGCATAGAAGCCATGAAATTCGATGGTCTCTTCACCAAATCCCTGCACGTCAATCGTATCCCAGGTGATGAAGTTCAGGCGATCTGTGCCACCCTCAGGCATCGTAAAGAGGTGCAGGTCCGACAGGCTCTTTGGGTTCGCAACAAGGGACTTGGTCGTTGTTTTCACTGTCTGCTCGGCCATTTTTTTTCTCCTTCGCGAATGTGTGCTCAATACCTTTCCCAGCCTCTTGCCTCAAACACCATTATTCCTGACAAGAACGCCGGATCGTGCATTTTCACAATACGCTACTAGTAACAACTGTAGATCGACATGTTTCTATGTACTTTACATAGAAAGGTGGAAGGGCCAACTCAAACTGGAAGCCTTTCAATGTGTTACCAGGTCAAAGATCACTACAATCTTTGTGGTGCTGTGGCACTCTTATCTGCCCAGACAGAATATTCCCAGATAACTTTTTCGCGCTGCCAGCTCTCGTATGGATGGGTGAGAAACGCGGTTCCAATCGTTTTCTCACACCTCAATTCCCTTTCGTAACTGTCGTTCTTTACTATCGAAACTATACCCTACTTCCTCCCCTCATGGCTTCTTATACTTTGCCTCTTTCGCCTGATATTGGGCAAAGATCTCCATTCATCAGCCAGGCTGGCGAATCAGGCAACCTATAAGAAGCGTACAGGTAGCGATTGGTTATATGCTCATATTGGATGAATTCAAATAAAAGCAATTCATCATGGCGATTGCCCAAAAGAGTCATTACGGAAGCAAAGTATGGATCAGAAACGCGTTAATCAAGAACCAGAAATAGAGCCTCGTTCTACAGTTGATACTATGCCTGTCATCATAGCAAGGAAGCTGCTAAGCGCATTTTTGCAAGAGCAGGTGACTGCGCGTGTCCTGGACGAGCAAGATGAGCGTATTCTTTCACTGCGCCTGGGACTGGAAGATGGGCATTGTTATACGTTAGAAGAGACAGGATGCCTGATCCATAAGTCTCCTGAAGTAGTCCGCCGCCGCCAGTATTTGAGCTTGAAGAAAGCCATCAAGGATCTTCGCTTTTTCAAACTCTTTAGAGATTATGCTCATCTTGTTCATCTTCCGAAAGGGGTCACCTATTACCTATATAAATACAGTGACTACATGGACACTTTTTAGCCCTTCAAGCGGCCCCTACACACGAAGCAGGGGTTGAGCGAGATGAGCATGGACGGATGACATGGCGCAGGCGTAGGCTACCAACTCTTCCGCCAGATGAGCAGCTCTTTCTTTGAGCGCCTCATTTGTCACGAAATAGCGTCCCTGGACACGGGTAAAGTCTTCGGGGAGTGCCACTAACTGGGTCGGGATAGCAATAGCGTGTAGCCCTCGCGCAACAACGCGCAGGTGATCGCACGGCTGGCACCCCGTGCGATCATTATTCCCACAACTGACGAGGGCAACAGGTTTATGACGGAATTGCTGGATAGAGAGACTATCCAGAGCGTTTTTTAGCACGCCCGAAAAAGAGTTATGATAGACCGGCGATCCCCATATAAAAGCATCCGCCTGGTCGGCCAGGTAAACAAATTTCCTCACAACCTCTGAGGCATTTACAGAAGGATCGAGATAGTAGCGTGGGTCCAGCAATGGCAGAGGATCGTGTGCAAGATCCCAGATCTGCGCTCCTGCGCCTAATGCATGGAAATGCTGTGCGAGCAAGTCTAAGCAGGCGAGTGTGCGTGAGGGATACTCAGCACTTCCCCCAACTAAACATATTTGAAGCTGTGGTGTTGGCATTAGCATTCCTTTCTACGCTACAACAGATCTTTTGCTCTCCCGGCTCATTTACATTGCCAGACTACTATATTGATAGAAGTGCTGCATAAACAGCCAGGGAAAGGCTACCACGATGGGAGGGTCAGCCCAACTGGGTGGCCCAAGCACAATATCCCGCGTTTTGGATGCACAGCCATCGCGCACGACGATAGGCGATGACTCTCTCCCTCCATGCATGGATGGGCCCTGAGTAAGCACTGAAAAGAAATTCTGGGATTGGTCTATTGCCGCGCTAAAAAGATAATACTCTCCATCGGGTACCGGTGGAATGGAGTAGCTGCCAGAGGTTGCCTGAATACAACATCCCACAGGCCGACCCTGCGGCAGGGGGCTGGAGAAAAGCCCTGTGAAAATCAGTCCCTTGAATGGCTCCGTGGCATGAATCGATCCCTTGATTCCCTCGCTGGATGAGAGAGGCTGATACCAGCGCAAACATTGCAGAACATTCTGCAAATCTCCCAGTCTGGTCTGCATAATCTCTTCCCGCGCAAACTGGCGAAAGCGGCTTGGAGGAAGTCCTACCAGGAGCGTGAAACGGGAGGTGAATGTTCCCAGACTGGTATAACCCACATCGAAACAGATACCGGTGACACTATGGTTGGTCGTGAGCAGAAGCCGCTTGGCTTCCTTCATCCGAATCGACGCCAGAAAGACATAGGGCGAGACGCCAATCATACTGCGAAAAACGCGGTCGAAGTGGAAAGGGCTCAACTGGGCTGCCTCAGCGATCTCCGCCAGCGATAACTGCTCCATGTATCGCTCTCTCATCGCCAAAATCGCTCGTCGTACTGCCTGGTATCGCATAGTCACGGTATTACTGCGGCGGCAGCCGCTGTCCAATAAGATCGGTTTCTGCTCCAAATCTAGTATGCCAGTGTCAAACTGTAACATCGTGTCGCTACTCCTTCTCAGTAACTTGTGCCATCGATCCGTTGCTCAAACAGGGGCATACCCTACTCCTGCCGCGCCAGGACGACTCCTTCTGGCTCGCTTTCCTGCTGAGGAGCGGGTGCAGCATCCAGCGAGGCTCTGCGCGCAGCAGCCAGAGAGGCAAGTTGCTCTTTTACCACTGGAGCGCATAAGCGCAGGAAAGGGACCCAGGCGGAGACAAAAAGCAGGGCAATAAAAGGAGAA
>DASTZT010000393.1:0-8607 GCA_035764225.1 Ktedonobacteraceae bacterium | reverse complement strand
GTCCTGCCCCATAGGACAGCACTCATCCCCTTCGTACCGACCTGCTTGCAGCGCGTCCAGTCTTGCTATTCCGCACGACAACGACGCTGGCGCGTCTAGCTCCGCTCCGTCGTTCGGCAAGGAAGCTTTAGCGCCTGTCCTCAGCAGAAAAATCGCTTCACGAAGGACGTTCGAGCAGCGTTCTCTTTTGGGTGAATGCCATGATTTCGACGAGGACGGGCAATAAATTGGACGCGCTGCAAGCAGGTCGGTACGAAGAGCGTCTTCTCTCCCTAATGCCGAGCAACATTTAGCGAACACTGAAAAACCCTATAGTATTCTGCTATTTTGCGTAAACCTTGTCCTTCTCGCAGAGAATATGTTATACTTATTGTGACTAAGTGTATCTTTGCCAGGCACTTTTTAGCGTACGGCACAAATCGTAGAAAGGCGTCCGACATGGTTCTCAGGAGTGACGAGCTACATCGAAACTTACAACATCTCAACGGCATGCTGACAACCCATGAAGCCGCCAAACAATTAGATTTGAGTTATTGGCACTTTATGCACCTGGTGGAAGCGGGACGTATCCCCGGCGTGCGCGTGGTTGACCGCTGGCTCTTCTCTCCCGACGATCTAGACGATTATCGACGCAGCAAGTACGGCAAGCTAGAGGATATGGCGCGAGCAGCACTGAGCCACCCGGCCATCGACCTGACGGAAAAGCAAGCCACCATCTGCCAGTACCTGATCGATAACCAGCGTCCCTCCGAAATCGCGCGCAAACTCCACCAATCTCGTCAAGCAGTCCACTCACAAATCTCCCTCATCCGCGAAAAAGTCTCCCGCAACCAGACAGAATCCACAGGGAACTTGTCAGTCCTTGATAGGGGTAACACACGAGAAACCGCGCACCCATCCCCCGCCACAGCCTCCTCCCCAACCACCCCAGAACCACCCTCCAACTGCACTCCCCTCCGACCAAGAAAACGCAAAAAGACGCTCCGAGCATGAGTCAGCCTGATGAAGAAAAGCCAGCAATAAAAAAATAACGAAAATGTCGTGGCGACGCGATGAATCGCGTCCAATTCTCCTGAAAATGGGGCGGTGGGAAGGGATGCCGTACCCTCTTTTCATGATTGTTGGTGCTCCCACAGGAGCATGGCGATTTATTGCCACCCCCCCACCCGAAATCGTGCCAGCCCGCCACAGGGCAAGCGCGGCCTTGCTCCTACCTGAAAATATCAGAAAACCACGAAATTTCGTACCGACCCGCTTCAGCGCGTCCAATTTATTGCCTGTCCTCCCCCAAATCGTGCCAACCCGCCCCAGGGCAAGCGCGAGGCCCCCTCCCCATATCCACCCACCCCCTTGCCCCTACCGCTCCATCCACCATTGCAGATCCCGTTCAGATTTATTTATGGGCATGGTGCTATGTTGGGGCATGTGTAGGGGCAAGGGGCGGCGAATGGGCCTGGGAAGGGGCCTCGCGCTTGCCCTTTCTTGCACCTTTCGCTCCCACCCCCACCCCTACCTCTCCTGCCGCAACCTCTCCTCCACCGCCTCGCGCACCACCTTCACCTTCGATTGCTTCCCCGTCTCCAGTGCCACTCTCCCCTCTGCATTCAATCGACTATATTTGATCGCCTCCGCACATGCCTTTTGCACTCGCTCATCCGCCACCTTCTCCACCAGTTGCAATACAAACGCGACCTCGTTTGCTGAACGAACAGGCAGGTAGCGTACAATGTCCAGAGCCGCCTCACGCGCCTCTTCCGAGCTTGCCGATGCGATGCTGTCAAACGCTACCTTGACGATCTGCTGAACCTCGTTCTCGATGTTCTGGCCTGTCTTATCCTCTTCCTGAATTTCGAGTATCCGTCCTAGTAAAATCAGAAGAAGATCTACAGTTTGTGTTACGTCAGCTACAGGAATAAAGCTCTGAGCCTTTTCGGCAACTTTATCAGTAAGCAATACTTTTTGCAGGTAGCTCAGGTAGCTCATGTCTCTCAGGTAGCTCAGGTAGCTCATGTCTCTCATGTCTCTCATGTCTCTCATGTCTCTCAGGTAGCTCATGTCTCTCAGGTAGCTCATGTCTCTCAGGTAGCTCAGGTAGCTCATGTCTCTCATGTCTCTCAGGTAGCTCATGTCTCTCAGGTGGCTCAGGTAGCTCATGTCTCTCATGTCTCTCATGTCTCTCAGGTATCTCAGGTTATAACTAAGAGCAGCAATAAAGCGTTGCGCATAACGTTGCGTCGAAGTAGCAGAGCCATGATAGTGTTCCAGAATATGCTGCGTTAAAGACGCTAGATCCTGTTCGTCGGGGAAAAGCATGACCCAGAGTAGAGCTAACTCCTGGTAGCTGGCATAGTGATCGGAAGCTATCCGGTCTATCAGATACTTTTTCCATATTTGTTGCCAGGATGCGGATGGGTTATCCATAGTTGCCTGAAGCATCTTCACCAAATGCATCGCGGTGGGATAGCTTACTTCCTCTGCACAAGTGAGTAATTGTTCATGAATCTCAAGACAGGCAGATATATCTCGCTCCGTAATATTAGTGGAGCGATAATGGTCACGCAGCTTTATCCACTGACCAATAGCTGTTTCATAACGCTGATAATTGTCTCCCATCAATGGCACAACGGCAGGGGTAATCAGCGTGCCACACTCTAACGAGTAGCGAGCAAGCCGCTGTAGGTGCTCAGGGTGCTCCTTGAAATACTGACGAATGTATCCAAGCAGAGCGCCAGCAGGCCCCCTGCTTCCCATGAATGATAGCGTTGTGAGAGCAAGGTCAATGACGTTGAAATCGGACGATTCGGAGAGGCCAGCAGCAGGTTGGAATTCGCCAATGGCCGACTGTCCACATAATGCTAGCAGGGATGGAACAAGCATCTCAAAAATGGCTGGAGGACCATCAACAAGCCTTCGCGCAATCATCGCCAGCAACGTCAAAGCCGCCTGCTGCAACGATATATCCTGCGAATCGCTTACCATCTCGCTCAGGACAATCACTGGAGCGGGGCGATATGCCTCCTCTGGCAGACTAAGTAGCCAGCGCTGCGTCATTGCCTCAATATCATCACAAATCTCAAACTCCCTCATCCTTAACGCCCGTTCATACGCCTGCACAAGCTGTCTAGCTATTTGTTTTTCGAGGGTTGAGCCGATGGTCAGGGGTTTGGCTTCGATCAGGGATTCGGCAGCGAGGAGCAGATCGTGCGTTTGAGCTTTGAAGTTGGCTCCTGCAGGGGCGGTCAGCAAGGCTTCGATGATTTTGCGGGCGATGATTTCGTCTTCACCGCTCTGGTAGGCAACGGCGAGCAGGAAGGGTTCTCGCCAGAGATCGTCGCGGCTACGGGCCAGTTCTACGAGAGTGGCGATCCAGGTATCGGAGTGGCGTTTGATCTGGTTGAGGATGTGGCGGGCGGCAAAGTACTCCTGGAAGGTGCGGTGGAAAAAGCCAAAGTAGTCGCCCGTGCGGATCACGAAGAGGCCGCCGCGCTCGCGGATGCGCAGCAGAAAGTTCTCGACCTCCTGCGCCACTTCTTGAGGTGTCCCGCCCTCTTGCCCGATGGTTGCCGTGAGCGATTCTTTGACATCTCGCTGGCGGGCGAAGCTGTTGCCCGATTGCTGCATCTCGTAGGCTATCGGGCCGAGCCGCTGGATCGCCTGCGCTTCGGGGATGGGGACGAGCTGTTTGGCAATATTGCGATTTTCCAGCAGCGTGCGCGTTACCACAGTGTAAAGCTCGGCACGCTGCCTGGGAAGTTCAATGCTGTTCTGCTGCATCACCGCCAGCAGCGTGAGCAGGAGGGGATTCTCGGCCAGTTTGCGTACGCCTTGATGCGCGTCAACGGCCTTGCTGAGCTGCTGCGCCATCTGTTCGGCTTCTCTGGCAATGCGCTCTTCCCGCTCCTCTTCTTTCCCTGTGGAAGGGTGGGCATCGCGTCGCACGTTGGCACGGCACCAGCGCGGCAAAAAGCTATCGATCTGCCGAGGAGTGAGTTCAGCGATGGTGAAATGCAGGTAGTCGGCGAAGGTCACCACATCATAGCCTGCCACGCGCGAGGTAATCAGAAAACGATTGAAGCTGGTCTTCGCGGTATCGCGATAATCCAGAATGAAGCTCTCTATCGCCTGCTTGACCCGTTTGCGCGTTTCCAGGTTGCTGACCTCATCCAGGCCATCAAGCATCACCAGACAACGCCCCTCTTGCAGGCCTTTCACGAGGTAAGGATACAACCCGACCAGAGGTACGCGCTCAGCTACCACTCTCAAGTAGTCCAGTAGCGAGAGATTCTTCGCATTCGCCAGCACCCTCTCAAGCTCAATGGCATAATCTTTGAGCAGCAGTAGGATGGGGATCAGCGTGAAGCGGGCAGGGATGAGGCGTTCACCCATTGACGGATCGGACTGGTTCAGGCTGCACCGGGCCATATGTAGCGTCAGGCGAGCCATCAAGGTGCTTTTGCCCATGCCGGGATAGCCCTGGATCACTGCCGTCGGATGCTCTCTAGTGAGCTGCGACCAGAGATCGCTCACACTCACCTTCTTGCCTCTTTTGAGGATGTCCAGCCATGATTTTTCCGTGCCGATAAACGCTCGCTCCATCTCCTCGGAGAACTGACCACGCCTCAACAGCTCGTGATAGCGCGTAAACTCATCGTTTGTTATAGGATAATCGCTAGGCAGGCGCGTAGGAAAGAACTCAGGGGTAATAAAAATCTCGTCCAGCCTTACATGGGGAGCCACCAATCCTGCCGGTATACCTGTGAGCCTGAGCAGTTCGTTCTCGCGTATCATGCGCTGGAGGTAGCGCTGCTCCAGGTCTTTCTCCGATTTCGGCTGATAGGGCTGTGCGTTGGGCAGCGGGGAAGGATCGACGGCAGTAGCGGAAACTGTCACGTCGTTTAAAAAGCGATTTTTTAGATAGACGATATAGGTCAGCAAGCCCAGGATAGCCAGCACCAGCGTCACGATCAGCCAGTTCTGGAAGGCCCATTCGATGGGCTTTTGCAAAGATGTGGCCCAATCTTTGGGTACAAAGGACGAGATGATACCCGACACAATACTCATCACAGTGCCAAAAACAATCGCGCTCCAGAAAAAGACCAGGCCCTTCAAGAGCCAGCCATAGAAGAGCGCGGTACTTCCCGGTCCCTGAGCAGCTTTATTAGAGGATCTTGCCATATTCTTCCCCTCAACGAGCAATCAACAGCCTATTTATCATGCAACTGTAGTATAACGGTTGAGGGTAGAACAGGCAAGTAGGGGCAATCTCTTGCAGTTGTCCCGCTTACCTTATGATTCTGTTTCTGGCAAAGCCAACAGCGACGGCTCAATCAGCGGGGCTAGCCGCTGATCGTGGTCGGCAAAGGCGCGTAACAGGCCCAGGCAGCCCGCGATCATCATATCTCCGTGCGGCGTGGCCTCGTAAGGGTGCAGCTTTGAACGGCGCAATAGCTCGCGTCTCGGTCCCGTGACGGATAAGAAAGGTAAGGCACGTCCATTAGATCCGGGTTGTTGCAGGATCAGCGCCCCGTGACCGCTATCGGCAAAGACCTCCTCGTTGGTGAGCGTCCCGTCAGCAAGCTTGACAAGCAGTTCCTCAAGCTGAGCCTGATCGATTTCGCCGGTGTGGTGCTCGAAAATGCCCACGATGCGCCCCTGGACAAGATGGAAGGCTAGAGTATGGAAGTTGCCAACGTTGCAGAGCAGACTCTCCGCTTGCGCTCGCACCTGCGCATCCTCTAGCGAGCCAAGCGCCGCAGCAGAGCCGGTATCCATCAATAAGAGAGGAGCGTTGGGATCGGAGCCGCTCAGTTGGCGATAGCGGGCGGCGCTGGCACCGATGGCGCGTAAGCGCGTCAGGAATGGCGGGGTATCCTGCTCGGCATAAGCAAAGGCGCTGGGCGCGGGATCGCGCTGCACGGTTTTGGCGATGAAATCAAAACGGAAACGACGATCACTGATGCCGGGAGGGGCTGCGCCATGATCGAAGGCGGCAATCGCCAGCGCATCGACGCGTGGATCAACGTCAAAAGCGCGTAGCGCGGTGATGATGGCACGAGCATCAAAATCTTGCAGTTCGATATGGACGATACCGGGTTGCTGCGCTCGTCGTTCGGCCTCCGCCTCATCGATAATCTCGAAGCCCATTTGCTCGACCATCGACAGATCATCATCAAAGGTGCGCCCGGCCTCCGGCGTCACGGCTACGGCATAGCCAGCCAGCGCATGGTCGCGTGCCGCCCAGTGGCATGGCCCTCCGCCCATCGTCACGCCTGTAAGCACAATCGCCTGTCCCCGCTCAGTCGCACGCTTGATGCGCTCGGCAATAATGACCGTTGGCGAGGGCATAACGAGCTTAAAGCAGTTTTCGATGGTTTTTCCGCTCTCGAAAAACAAAATATCTTGCGTTCCTGTCCCGACATCAACGGCCAGGATACGGATCGTTTCTGCCATAAGGATTGCTCCTACTCAGGAATTCATCACGTTCAGTCCAGCATATAGTATCATACTATATTCCCCCAGATCACAGGACATTTGGCAGGGAAAAAGATCCATATCCCATCTTTGCCTTTGAGCTACGTATTTATTATTAGGAATAGATTCTTTGATAATAGAGTGAGTAAAGCAGGGAAAAGCGAGGGAAATATGGCTCAGGAACAAGTATATGCTGCACCTCATCGTACTCCATCCTATCTGCCGATTGAGGATTACGCGGTGATTGGAGATCTTCATACTGTCGCACTTGTAGGGAAAAATGGCTCGATTGATTGGTGTTGCTTGCCCCGTTTTGACTCGCCAAGCGTCTTTGGCGCGATCCTTGATGCCCAAAAAGGCGGCTTCTTCTCCATCTCTCCACCCAACACAACCGACGTGAGGCAGAAACAGCTCTATTTGCCGGAGACCAATATTCTGGTGACACGCTTTCTGACGGTCGATGGGGTGGCGGAAATTACTGATTTTATGCCGATCAAGCAGAGGGATTCGAAAGAGCATCAACATCACATTATCCGCTCAGTAGCGGTGGTGCGCGGCTCCATGCAGTTCGAGATGATTTGCCGCCCCGCCTTCAACTACGCTCGCGATCCCCATACGATCCGCATCTCACCACACGGAGCCGTGTTTTATAGCAAGACCTTCTGCATGGCACTGGCCTCATCCTTTCCGCTTGAAGAGGATAGGCAGGGAGGTGTATATGCCACCTTTACCTTACATCAAGGCCAATCAGTGCATTTTGTGCTGGAGAGCGCCCATGAAGACGACATTGCGCCGCATGACCGTGTACGAGCGCATTCGCTTCAGGGCTTCCGGGAAACTCGCTCCTTCTGGCAAAGCTGGCTGGCTCAATGCCAGTACCAGGGCCGTTGGCGCGAGATGGTGTATCGTTCCGCTCTGGTGCTCAAACTCCTGACTTACGCGCCAACGGGAGCAATCGTAGCTGCCCCAACCACGAGCCTGCCCGAAGCCATCGGAGGGACGCGCAACTGGGATTATCGCTATACCTGGCTACGCGACTCGGCCTTCACGCTCTTCAGCCTGCAAATTCTCGGTTTCACGCAGGAGGCCGAAGCTTTCATGGGCTGGCTGGACGCTCGCTGCCATGAATCGAAGGAAAGCGGACAGCTCCAGCCAATGTATACTATTGATGGCGGCACGGACCTGACAGAGCTGACGCTCGATCATCTTGAAGGCTATCGCAAAAGTGGGCCGGTACGTATTGGCAATGGTGCATACAAACAAAGGCAGCTTGATATCTATGGGGAGCTGATGGATGCCATCTACATTTACAACCACCATACGCCCATCTCCTACGACCTCTGGCAAAACTTGCGCCGCATCCTCGACTGGCTCAGCAAGCATTGGCAGGATAATGACGAAGGGATATGGGAGGTGCGAGGCGGCCCCAAAGCCTTTGTCCATTCTCGTCTGATGAGCTGGGTCGCCTTTGACCGGGCGCTACGCCTGACGCGTCATCGCGGGCTGCCAGGATCGATAGGCGACTGGACACAAACAAGCGCCAACATTTATGACGAGATCATGGAAAAGGGCTGGAATGAGAAGGTGCAGAGTTTTGTGCAATATTATGGCAGCGATGCCGTTGACGCCAGCGCGTTATTGATGGTTCCGACCAAATTTGCTGGTCCCACTGATCCGCGCATTGTCTCGACGATTGATCGCATTCAAAAAGAATTGACGACCGACTCGCTGGTCAATCGCTACAATCCAAAAGCGGCGGCTTTTGATGGCATGGGCAGCATTGAAGGTACCTTTAGCCCATGCAGTTTCTGGATGGCCGAGGCACTGGTACGCGCCGGTCGCCTGCACGAGGGACGCTTGATTCTGGAGAAGATGCTCACCTACAGCAACCACGTTGGCCTGTATGCAGAGGAGATCGGCCCAACCGGGGAAGCTCTAGGCAACTATCCCCAGGCATTTACCCATCTCTCCCTTATCACTGCCTGCTATAACATCGACAATGCGTTGAACAACAAGCAGGCCGTCCATTAGACATCCATATGGCGCGTGGTTGCTCTCTACCTCTACATACTGTATAATAGGAAAGGGCAACCACAGATAGCTATGCTATGCCATCTTTTTCTCCCTCTTAAAAAG
>DASTZT010000392.1:0-2440 GCA_035764225.1 Ktedonobacteraceae bacterium | reverse complement strand
GTGCGATAGCGTAACTTTGTAGGAGCCGCCGCTCTGATGTAGTACTACCGATGTATCTGGCCTGTCAAGTTTATGACACGCGGTCTGGAGCAGATCGGCCCAGCCGAGCGCAAGCAGCGTGTCCGCCGAAGTGTTATTCGTTTGATTGACGTAAAATGTCTGCATGATACTTCCTAACTTCCATTAAGCAAATGATGCGGGTAATCCACCTGTGGCGACGAGCTTATGCACATTGATGAAACAATTCGGGAATAATTACCCTCACAATGGCCAAATTCAACGCCCATAAGAAAACGCCCCCCGTCGTTAGGGCAAGCGCGAGGCCCCCTCGCCTCCGCCCTCCGCCCCTTGCCCCTACCGAACGCCGCCTTTTCTGTCCAGGCGTTTAAATCTGGCTCACCTCCGCCCTCCGCCCCTTGCCCCTACCGAACCCCCACCATTGCATCTTCCCCGCAACCACTCTGAACGGGATTCGCCCTGGTGGGCCGGAGGGGTAGGGGCAAGGGGAGGTGTGGGGCCGGGTGGGGGCCTCGCGCTTGCCCTGGGGCGGGTCAATATGATTCGGAGCAGGATTCATAATTCCCTATTCCCGCGTTAATTGGTTACAGCGCGTAACTATCCGCCCGCTGATCCGCCAGCCGCAAAGCACGCACAATCAGAAACGCCAGCCAGGTCTCTAGCAACTGCTCGCGGCTCCCAGCGACCTCCGGCTGCGTGAGTCGTCCCTGAGAGGCGTTGACTGGCAACAGATCTCCCTCGTCGAATTTGAGGAGCAGATGGTCAAGATCGTAGTTCCAACTGCCGTCACGGCGCACGACTTCGAATGCCTTCTTGATCGCCCCTTTTGCGTTCCCCGCAATCTCTGTCGCGCCATAGGTGTGCGCGGTGGGGCTATGGTGGTGAGCAATAGCCCTGCATACCGCACGCACTACCGGTATATTGGGACTCTCAGCGCCAGTCACTCTCAGACTGGACAGAATCAGCTTTCTTGCCACCGCAACGCTTTCACAGGCGTGCTTTGGTCGCTTGAACGATAGCTCTTTTTGCCACACGCGCTGCTCGGTCGATTTGTAGTCGTAATCCGTTTTGGCAAGGAAGATGGCCTGATCGAGTTCGGCATATGGCGTAGCGGTCCACTTTTTCTCATGCTGGAGGCGTTGCCAGGCATGCGCCCAACGCTGCCATCGCCTGTCCAGCTTGCCCAGATCGTGCGCCGCAATCGCTAACTGGATAGCAATATCGATAGTGCCTTTATCCAGCCCCATCAGTCCCTCCAGGCACTGCATCGCATAGGCCAACTCGTGACGAATGAGATAGTGGTAGGCGTCGGCCAGTCCCCCGATATGCTGCTCATAGCGTTGTAGACGTGTCTCCATCTCGTCTTTGCCGGATTGTCCCCGCAACAGGTTGCTCTGGTAGTGCTGCGCCTCCAATCGCTCTTTCCAGGCAGACGGAAGCTCTATGCGTCCATCCAGGAAGACCAGGCCGAGCTGCTTGTCGTAGGTTGCGAGTTGATGCGGCATGGCGATCAGCAGTGCTCCAGGAATCTGGCTCTGGGCCGTTACTGGCTTCCACTCATAGACGGTTGGCAAGCGGTGGTCATCCTCAGCATCCTGCTGCTTTTGTTCGGCCTTACTCATCTCCGCTTGCTTGCACATCCATTCAAGATCGCATTCCTGCCGTCGCTCCTGCAAACGATCCCAGTGCTTGCCCATTAACGAGCCGGGGTGCAGACCAAAGCTTTGCCAGCGCCAGGGCCTGAGCTTCAACTCTTCGTCTGGCTCATTGTGAATCACGATATGTACCTGGTTAACATCCCGAATAAGCTCGGCGGCATAACCGCGCTCGCAAGTGTGCAGCGTAGTCGTGATCTCGCCTTGCAGGTCGCGGCGATGCGCTTCGTAGCGGTCGAGCAAGGCTATATCGCCTGCGGTATGCACCTGATCGATCAATTGCTGCTCCTGGCGAAAGCCGACGACGGAGCCGTCAAGCTGCTGAAGCGCATCCCAGGTATCGTTGCAGAGCGCGGCGGCATAGGGCAGGGTTGAGGCTGGCTTGCTATCCAGACGGCCAACGCCACTCTCGTGGCTAGCTGCGCTCAGGCCGTCTGCAATGAGAGGCTTGCCTTCCTCGTCTGGCGCTAATGGGTAAATGACTACACGGCCCTGCTGTCGCTCAAAGCGTGCGCACCGACCTGCGCGCTGGACGAGGCTATTGGCGGGTGCAAGCTCAGTGTGCAGAGTTTGGACGGAGATATCCAGCCCAACCTCGACGACCTGGGTTGCGACGACAATGACATCCTGCTGCCCCTGATAGAGACCATCCTTCCATTGCTCTTTGCCCAACAACTGGCTCAGCTCCTCAGCCTGCTGCTTGCGATCTGCGTCCGTAAAGCGGCTATGCAGTAAACGCAGCTCAATCGCTCGTCCCTGCTGTTCAA
>DASTZT010000391.1:0-2496 GCA_035764225.1 Ktedonobacteraceae bacterium | reverse complement strand
GAGTTGCCAGGTAGTAGGCGCGTCCCTGTCCAAATTGGTGGCTCGTCAACGCCGGGCCATTGGCGTAGTAATCGTCAGCAAATACTCCCAGTTCCTGAGCGCCTTCAAGCTGGACCACCTCTCCCCATAAAGAGCAAGGATAGCTTCCCTGTAACGCCCCCTCTTGGATGACGACGGCATTGCTTATCTCATCCGTCCAGGGATCGAACTCTTCAACGTGGAGGCCGAGCAGTTGGCGCAATTGTGCCGGGTAGCCACCGAGCGTAACATGATCGTTTTCATCGACGATGCCACTGAAAAACGTCGTGAGCAATGTCCCGCCCCGCTCGACGAAGTGTTTCAGGTTCTCCGCTACCCCTGGACGCAGCATGTACAGGAGAGGCGCAATCACCAGACGATAGCCGCTCAGATCGCTATCCGGCGAGGCAATATCAACGGCAACATTTAGTTGGTGGAGGGCGTGATAGTAATCGTTGAGCAGTTGCCAGTAGTTGAGGCGATTGCTTGGCCCCGGCTGGTACTCAACCGCCCACCAGTTCTGCCAATCCATCAGGATCGCGGCCTGAGCTGAGATGCGCGAGCCGACAACATGGGGCGAGAGTTGTTGCAATTCCGTGCCAATCTGTGCTGCCTGACGGAAAATGCGCCCGTGCTCGTTTCCCTCATGCGACACCACCGCGCTATGAAATTTCTCCGCGCCCGCCTGCGATTGTCGCCATTGGAAGAACAGCGCCCCATCGGCTCCGTGCGCAATCGCCTGCATCGTCTGAAGGCGTAATCGTCCAGGTCGCTTATGCGGATTCTGCGGCCTCCAGTTGATCTGGCTCGGACTCTGCTCCATCAGCAGGTGCGGCTGCCCCCTTTTAAGCGAGCGCATCAGGTCTTGCGAGAAGGCGGTTGACCAGATCGGTGTTGTATTGGCTGGATAGAGATCAAACGAGATGATATCCATAAAAGAGGCCCAGGCGAAGCCATCCACTGGCTTGAAAGCAACCATCAAATTCGTCGTCAGGGGAACGTTGGGCGTCACTGTGCGCAGGATCTCGGCCTCGTTACGGTAACAGCCAAGTAAAGAGTCGGACATAAAGCGCCAGTAGTCGAGCGTCTGACCGGGATTATTTTGTGCGGGCGAGATGCGCGGCGGGAGAATATCATCCCAGTGATAGTAATGCTGGCTCCAGAAGGTCGTGCCCCAGACCTCGTTTAGCCTTTCGAGCGAGTGATAGCGTTCTTGTAGCCAGGCGCGAAACGCTTCAGCGCAGGTATCGCAATAGCAGCGAGACGTATGTGCCCCATATTCATTATTGATATGCCACAGCTGCAAGGCTGGATGCGCGGCGTAGCGTTCCGCCAATCGTTGTACCAGCTCGGCAGCTTTGCGTCGATAGTCCGGGCTGTTAGGGCAATAGTGCTGCCGGGAGCCATGACTCAAACGTTTGCCATCGCGAGTCATGGGCAGCATTGATGGATAGAGCCGACTCATCCATGTGGGCGGAGAGGCGGTGGCGGTGGCCAGATCCGCTGCGATACCATGCTGGGCCAGCATATCCATAATGCGGTCCAATTGCTCAAAATGGTAATGATCGGCTTTAGGCTCCAGCATCGCCCAGGAAAAGATATTGATCGAGACGATATTGACCTTCGCCAGCTTCATCAGGCGCATATCTTCTAGCCATACGTCCTCTGACCACTGCTCTGGATTGTAGTCGCCGCCGTAGAGGATCGTCGTGGGAAATGGTCGTGGCATCTTATTGCTCCTGGCAGATCGTTAAGGCGTATCGCGTAGCGCGTCTTGCATAGCTCGCTCGACCTCAGCACGAATACGTCGATAAAGTTTGTCCGCCCACGCATCGTCCCATGCTCCCTGTGCCTGCAAAATATGTTGGCAACGTAGCAAAGGGTCCGTCTGGTCAATGGGGGGGGTTCGATAGTGTGCTGGTAAAATGCTCGCCTCTTCTTCCAAAATATCGTCCGCATCCGACTCAGGTGGACGAGTGACCACCAGCTCTAAAAGCATCGGTCCGTGTCCCTCTCGTGCATGCTGCATCGCCTCTTGCATTGCCGTATAAACGGCCACCACATCGGCTCCATCGATGCGCTGATGCAGTAACCCTTCTGGCAAGGCGAGCCTCTGGATGCATGAAGAGCTAGAGGATGGCGTATCAGCTTGCGGGCATTCTTGCTCGCAGACCACAACCGTCGGAAGCTGGTGTAGCGCGGCAAACCGAATGCCTTCTAAAAAGTCAGGCTCGCTGGTTGCTCCATCACCGCAGTAGGCAACCGTTACAATGGAAGCTTTGCGCAACTTGCTGGCGAAAGCAATGCCAGCGGCGTGCAGAATTTGTGTTGCCACGGGAGCGGGTCCAGTGACCATATTGTGTTTATGATAGCCCCAATGCAGGATTGGCTGCTGGCGTCGTGCCCCGTCGGGTGTTCGCTGCTGATCTGGAGCGGCGGGCTGGCGTGTTTGCAGATAGGTGCGAAAGACTTCATAAG
>DASTZT010000390.1:0-21305 GCA_035764225.1 Ktedonobacteraceae bacterium | reverse complement strand
AGAGCACCCCTGAGGAGACGGAAACTATGATTAGTCTCCCAGATGCTAGGGAATGAAGGCATCACAAATGCCTGCACCAGCTTCAGAGGTGGAGTCGGCGCAAATGGGCCATTGCTTTCTGGTTGAAGTTATGGTATCCTCGAAATATCACTACTTCAATGAAAAGGGTACACAGATGCAGACAAACAAGAAGCATACGCATTCTAACCATTCGTCGAATGGTTATCCAATCATAGCTGCTATGAGTGCGCCCTTTTTCGGTACCTCTGAGCCGTGTGCTTAAGCGAGCACAGGCTGGAACGCAGGCAACAGAGGTAGAGAGCATCAGATAACATCATCTGTTAGCAAGTAATTGTCACGGGCGCGCTCTCGCTCGTGGCTTTTTTTGTGCTGATTGATCGACCACGAGCAAGCGCCGCTCGTGGTCGCTTTGGTTTTTACCATCCCCACAAGCAGCTTTGATATCCCTTATTGATTGCTATTACTTTACCGCGCCAATCTACAGCTTTTTCTGAAAGGAACGCTCGATGGGTTCTGTACTGAGGCCGTCTATCACATCTTATCGAGATTTGTTTGTCACGTACCTCAAACCGCAATGGCTTAGAGTGATGCTGATGGCTGTGTTGCTGCTCACCAGTATCGGTTTACAACTGGTTAATCCACAAATTTTGCGCTATTTCATTGACACGGTCACATCCGGCGGCAATCTAAATCCGCTTTTACTCGCTGGAGCGATCTTCGTTGCTATCTCGCTGGTAAATCAGGCCATTTCGGTCTGGGCTACCTATGTGAGCGAAAACGTGGCCTGGACAGCCACCAACCAGCTGCGTACCGATCTCGTCGCTCACTGCCTGGGACTGGATATGGCTTTCCACAAGGCTCGGACGGCGGGAGAACTGATTGAGCGCATCGATGGCGATGTGGATACGCTCTCTAACTTCTTTTCGCAATCGGTTATTCACCTGCTCGGCAATGGCATCCTGATCGTGGGTATTATTGTGTTGCTCTTCAGCATCGATTGGCGTGTCGGCCTGGCGATGGGGAGCTTCGCGCTCCTGACGCTGGTCGGGCTAACGCACCTGCGGGGTTACGCCTTAGGTTTCTGGACGGCTGATCGTCAGAAAGACGCTGAATTCTTCGGCTTCCTGGGCGAACAGCTGGCGGGAACCGAAGATGTGCGGGCAAACGGGGCCAGCAGCTATGTGATGCAACGCTTTTACCTGTTTATACGTCAGTGGCTACCTCTCAGGCGCAAAGCTGATCTATCGGGTTATTCAATGTGGATGACCATGCTGCTGGTCTTTGCTATCGGCAATGTCCTGGGCCTGGCTTTGGGAGCATACTTATGGAGCACTAGAAGCATCACTCTGGGCACAGTCTATCTCATTTTCTATTACATCAACCTGCTAAACGATCCGATAGATAACATTCGCGTGCAGCTTCAGCAGTTGCAGCAAGCAGGCGCGGGCATTGAGCGCGTGAAAGAGCTGTTCCAGTTTCAGCCTACGATCAACGACGGCAACGGCCAGATGCTGCCACAGGGCGCGTTAGCGGTGGCCTTTTGCGATGTCTCCTTCGGCTATAACCATGACGATACGATCCTTCATCATCTGAGCTTTGATTTGCAACCGGGAAAAGTGCTCGGTGTGCTCGGACGTACCGGCAGTGGTAAGACGACGCTGGCACGTTTGATTTTGCGCCTCTACGATGTACAGGAAGGGGAGGTGTGTATTGGGGGTAGGTCGGTCCAGGCCCTGAAGTTGGCCGACCTGCGTCAACATATCGGCATGGTCACGCAGGATGTGCAGCTTTTCCATGCCAGCGTGCGCGACAACCTGACCCTGTTTAATCGAGCCATCAGCGACTCGCATATTCTGGAGGCGCTGGACGATCTGGGCCTCTCGCCCTGGTATCGCTCGTTACCAGAGGGGCTGGATACCGAATTAGGCTCAGACGGGGAAGGACTATCGGCGGGCGAGGCTCAATTGCTGGCATTCACGCGCGTCTTCCTCACCAACCCCGGTCTGGTGATCCTCGACGAGGCTTCATCGCGGCTGGACCCCGCAACCGAGCAACTGATTGAACGTGCTGTGAGCAAACTGCTCGCCGGGCGCACCGGCATTGTGATCGCGCACCGTCTCGCCACCATTCAACGCGCCGACGACATCATGGTACTGGAAAACGGACGCATTATCGAGCATGGAGAGCGGGCTGCATTAGCAACTGATCCCGCATCACGCTTTTATCATCTGTTGCAAACCGGGTTAGAGGAGGTTCGCGCATGAAAGCTTATCAGTATATGTGGCGCATGATCCGTTATCGTCCCTGGCTTTACGCCATCAATGCGTTCTGCTGGTTTCTGATCCACGTCTCGCCAATCATTCCCGGCTTGATCGCTCAGCAGTTCTTTAATACCCTGCCGAAAGCGGGCCAGCTCAATGCTACACTCTGGCTATTGATTGCCTTGCTCGTTATGACGGCGCTGGCCCGTACCGTTTTGATCTTTAGCGGAGGGTGGGTCGATAACCTGCATCGCTTCTCCATGAGCGCATTGCTGCGCCGCAACCTGCTGGAACGCATTCTGGAGCGACCGGGAGCACGCTCTGTACCGGAATCTCCGGGTGAAGCCATCAGCCGCTTCCGTGACGATGCCAGACAGGCTGAAGATGCTATTAGCTGGACGCTCGATAGCATTGGCCAGGCCCTCTTCGCGCTGATTGCGATCATCATTATGCTCAGGATCAACGTTACGATCACGCTGCTGGTCTTCTTCCCCTTAGCAGGCGTGGTCGCGATAGCGCAGGCTATGAGCAACCGCCTGGAAAAATATCGCACAGCCAGCCGCCATGCCACGGGCCGCGTCACCGGGGCAATCGGCGAGATTTTCGCCACCGTGCAGGCAATCAAAGTTGCCACAGCGGAACCGCACGTCATTGAGCATTTCCAGACGCTAAACGAGCGCCGACGCGCCAGCATGCTCAAAGATCGCGTGTTGGAGCAGCTCTTGAACTCCACGTTTGGCAATACCGTCGGGCTGGGCACCGGTCTGATCTTGATTCTGGCAGCTCAATCGATGCGAACGGGACAGTTGGGCATCGGCGACCTGGCACTGTTTATCTATTACCTGGCTTTTGTGACCGACTTTACCCAGTTCTTCGGCATGTTCCTGGCACATTATGCTCAGACCAAAGTAGCTTTTCAACGCATGGACATCTTGCTGCAAGGAGCGCCTGCGGAAAGACTGGTTGCGCCCGAACCGTTATACTTGAGCGGTACGGTTCCAGAGATAGCCGCTCCTCCATCGTTAGAACAGCCACTGGCGACGCTGCAAGTTTCGGGGCTGAGCTACCGCTATCCCGATACTGGACGCGGTATCGAAGGAATCAGCTTTTGCTTGCGGCGCGACGAGCTGACCGTGATTACGGGGCGCATCGGCTCAGGCAAAACCACGCTGCTCCAGGTTTTACAGGGCTTGTTGCCCAGAGACGCGGGCGAGATCTCCTGGAATGGGCAGCTCATCGCAGATCTTGGGAGCTTTTTCGTGCCGCCTAGAAGCGCCTATACCGCCCAGGTGCCGCGCCTCTTTAGCGCAACGCTGAAGGAGAATATCCTGCTCGGCTTGCCGGAGGAGCAGAGCCGCTTAGACCGTGCCCTACATACGGCAGTGATGGAGCGCGACGTAACCGAGCTGGAGCATGGCCTGGCGACGCTGATTGGCACACGCGGCGTCAAGCTTTCGGGTGGGCAGGCACAACGCACCGCGGCTGCTCGTATGTTTGTGCGCGAGGCGGAATTGCTGATCTTTGACGATCTTTCCAGCGCCCTGGATGTGCTCACCGAACAGACCATGTGGGAGCGGATCTTCTCGCAACGTCAACAGACATGCCTGGTCGTCTCGCATCGCCGAGCGGTGTTACAACGGGCACAGCATATTATCGTGCTCAAAGAAGGCCGGATTGAAGCGGAGGGACGGCTGGACGAACTGCTACAACGCTCGGACGAAATGCAACGTCTCTGGTATGGCGGCGTGGTAGATTGACGCCACGCATATACTATACATTTGAAGAAAGATATTTCAGTACCCTCAAGCGGGTCGAGATAGCCATCAGCTCGCGCCGCCTCCTTTGAGGGGAGTATAGATATCACATCTGAAGATGTCAAGGAGAAATACAATAATAGCTGAGAAGGACCATGCCTGAATTGATCTGGGGACGCAATCCCCTTTTAGAAACGTTGCGTTCGAAACGACGCATCAAACGCATTCTGCTCGCGGAGGGGCAACGTGATGCCTCGATCATCAATACGATTATGCAAGAGGCGGAGCAGCGGCATATTCCCGTCGAGGTCGTGCCGCGCTCTCGTCTCGATCAGATGAGCAGGGGCGCAACCCATCAAGGTTGCATTGCTCAGGTTGAGGAGCGCAGTTATATCACTACCGACCAGATTCTCGCCTTTGCTGTTGAGAAAAACGAGGCTCCGCTGCTGCTGATCCTTGACGCCATTCAAGATGTCAACAATCTCGGCTCCCTGCTGCGCACAGCCGAGGCGGCAGGCGTTCACGGCGTCATCATCCCAGAGCATCGCACCGCCGAAATCAATGCCACCGTCGTCAAAACATCGGCGGGCGCGACCGAGCATCTGTTGATCGCTCAGGAAACCAATCTCACACGCACTATTGAGTATCTCAAAAAGCAAAATATCTGGGTTGTGGGGCTGGCTGGCGAGGCGCAAACATTGTACACCAGGGCCAATCTGACCGGAGCGATGGCGCTGGTCGTTGGCAACGAAGGCAAGGGTATCAGCAGGCTGGTACGGGAACATTGTGACCTGCTCATCAAACTTCCCATGCATGGTTCTATCAACTCGCTCAACGCTGCCGTTGCGGGAAGCATCGCATTATACGAGGTGTTACGGCAACGCGAGTTGTAGAGGTATTTTTATTTCCAGGCAAAAGTCACATCCGTTACATGTCTCAGAGGCTTACCGTTTTAATACTTATCAATGTTGTGTTCTTTGGGGAGTTTAGGACAGTGTTTAAGAACGCTATTCAACGTGTTACCGTTATATTTTCCTGTATCGCCGGACTTTTCATATTAACTTACATCCAGCTACCATCGGCTTATGCAGCCGGTACGTTAAGGCAGCCGGGAGCAACTCCGCAGGTAACTATCAGCTTACCAGGAGGAGGGGCACTGGTCGGACATCCGGGCACGAAAGTACACATTGAAGGCACCGGATTCACCCCGTCCGTCAATGCGAAGCTCTATACGACGCCCACCAACGACGCCGCTAAATGCATGTCCACACCTGACCCGGCGGCACAGGGATTAACACCGTTTGCCACCAAGCCCACTGTCGCTGTACAGGCTGATGGAACATTTCAGGTCGATACTACATGGCCCAACAGCGCGGCCATCGCCACCACAGCCTACTATATTTGCGCAACAGCAGGACTAGCAACGACGCCAGGTGGGCTCTCAACCACCAGTTTCACAGTGGCCCAACCCGTTACGATTAAAGTGACGCCCCAAAGCCCGACAACAGTACCGCCTGGAAGCCAGGTTACGATTTCAGGTGCCAACTGGCTGCCGTCCCAGGCGCTGACCGTAGCGATTGTGCCACCGGGAGAGGCCGGGGTCGTCGTTAGCGATCATGTCACCTCCGATGCAAACGGGAACTTTAGCCTTATGCTCACCATCCCATCGACAGCGGGGGCTGGCACTTACTCTGTCAGCGTGATTGCGGACAACGAGCCGACCATGAAGGCGACGCTGGCTAATGCCGTGACAGTCGCAGTAGCCGCGACTCCCACACCGACGGCAACAGCCGCGCCAACAGCTACAGCGACAACCGCGCCCACGCCGACAGCGACGACGCCTGCATCTACGCCGCCCCCCACATCAAATGGCAGCGGTGGCGGCGGTATGACGATCCTGATCTTCGCGCTGGCAGGGATCGGCACCGTCCTGATCATTGTGGGTATTGTCCTGTTCGCTGCCTATTCACGCGCACACTAAAGGGCAGGGTTTATCCCTGCCCCCCGCAAATCTCTTACACCTCTCTTGAATGAACAAGCCTGTTCACCCCAGGGCAAGCGCAAGGCCCCCGCCCATCCACACCGCCTCCCCTTGCCCCTACCCACGTTCCCCCAACCCTATCAGGCACGAGGGCAAGCGTAAGGCCCCATCCGCCCCCAACCCGGCCCCTTGCCCCTACCAATATCATGTTCCATTGCGATCCTATGCGAGCGGGATTGCACAATGGCGAACCGGAGGTGGTAGGGGCAAGGGGAGGCAGCGTGGTTGGGTGGGGGCCTCGCGCTTGCCCTGCCGGGGGGAAACTCGCTCTCACAGCGACATTTTTTTGAAGATGCGTTCGGGGACGCTTCTGACGATGAGCATGATGGGACGCCAGTACCAGGGGAGATAAACAACATCCTTCCCCCGCAGCATCGCCCGATAGACGCCCTGACCGACGCTCTGGGCGCTGGCGAAGAGCAGCCCCTTTTTCAAGTCAGCCGTCATTGGTGTATCGACGGTGCCAGGTTTTATCGTCAGCACTGCCACGCCCGATCTGGCTAAGCGGTTGCGTAAGCCTTGTAGGAAGGCGCTTACTGCCGCTTTAGCCGTGCCATAGACGTAATTGCTCTGCCGCCCTCGGTCGCCCGCAACCGAGGAGATGACGGCGATACAGCCATGCTTCTGCTGCTCAAAGTAGTTCGCGGCAATGGTGAGGAGCGAGATAACGCTGGTGCAGTTATTGGTGAACTCACGCAGCGTTTCCGCCACGCTCAACTCGCACTTCCGCTGGTCGCCGAGCGTGCCATGCGCGATCAGCAACATATCACAGCCTCCCAGACAGCTAAAAGCCTTCTCCAGTAAAGCTTGATGACGATCCAGCTCGCTCAGGTCAAGCACCTCAGTCTCTACATTTTTCGTGCTGCGCACTTTGAGATCGTCCGCCACGCTTGTCAATTTCTCCGCATTGCGAGCAACCAGGAAAAGATCGGCACCGTCCTGAGCAAAACATTTCGCGGCTTCATAAGCAATCGCCGATGTTGCTCCGATGATTAGCACTTTCATTACAATTTTATCCATTCACGGGTACAGCTACAGGCAGCGTGACACGTCGCCAGAAGCTTGAAGAGAACTTTGGATCAATCAATGGCTCGAACTCATGCCACTGAGGAAAGTATGTCTGGAAACTCTCAGGCGTCATACGCGCATCTTTCGCTGGATAGACCGATCCGCCGTTTCGGCGCACAATCCTGTCGAGATCCTCAAACAATTGCAGCGTCTTTTGGCCGTTGTTGGAGAAGTCAAGCGCCAGCGTTAGCCCTGGACTGGGGAAAGAGAGCAGGCCGGGCGAAGGTATAGCGCCGAATTTCTTTAAGACTGCCAGGAATGACCCCTCGCCAGAACGACTGATGCGACTGAGAATATCCAGCATCACTTCATAGCCATTCTCGAAAGGCACGACGCATTGGTATTGCATAAATCCGCGACTGCCATACATGCGATTCCATTGGTGAATAGAGTCGAGCGGATAGAAAAACGGATCATAGGGCACAACTTTGCGGATAACTTTGCTGCGCTGAGCGTGATAATAGGCAGTATTAAAAGCTTTGACCGTCAGCGTATTCAGCACAAAGGAAGGGAAGTCGAGCGGCACAGCTAACGGCAACTTTCCGGGTGCCTGCTTCCCTGCGTATTGCTCCGAGCGATCATGATTGCCGCGCATAAACAGCCCTCGTCCGATCTGCTGTCCGCTTGCCAGACAATCTACCCAGGCGACGGTATACTCATAATCCTGGTCCGAGGCGTCGGATATCTCCATAAATTCTTTGAGCGACGAGTAGCGGATGCGCTCCATCGCAATAAATGGACCAGTGATGGGCTTTAAGCGGAACTCGGCCCATAGAATTATACCAGTCAGGCCCAGACCGCCAATGGTAGCGCGAAACAGCTCGACATTTTCGCTAGGGGAACAAATCAAACGCTCACCGCTGGAGCGCAGCAACTCGAAACGCGTGACATGACAGCCGAAAGTTCCGGCGACATGATGGTTTTTGCCATGCACATCATTGGCAATAGCGCCGCCCACCGAGACGAACTTGGTGCCCGGCGTCACTGGCAAAAACCAGCCGCGCGGCACCGTCAGCTCCAGAACCTGGGCCAGTGATACTCCCGCCTCGCAGCGTAATAAACCCGTCTCTTCGTCAAAGGCGATAAAGCGCGTCAGATGACTCATATCGAGAGCAATGCCGCTCTCATTCAGGCAGCTATCGCCATAACTGCGTCCATAGGCATAGGGCAAAACAGGCTCTTTCAATAAGGAAAGATCAGGAATTTCATTGCGCCAGTAGATCGGTATCACGCGACTCGGCTTTAATTTCGGATAACGTCCCCATGATTGAGGCGCATTGTTTACAGAAGCCATATAATACCTCTAGATGCCAGTACTACTATGCTACATTCGGGAAGTATTCCCTTCCCAAATAGAACGTTTTGTCAGCAGATGGAGCCACGAGACTAGCCGAAAGGTGCCACAGAGTATGCACGTCGTCATTTTCGCAGGGGGCACGTTGCAGCCGGGCAAAGCGGTTGACGCCGCTCTTGCCACTGCGGATCTTGTCATTGCCGCCGATAGTGGAGCCGATATCGCTCTCAGCTATGGTCTCACACCCTCTATTATTATAGGCGATTTCGATTCGCTCGTCATTCCCTTGCAGACTCTTGAGGCAATGGGCAGCCAGGTCATACGCGTGGCCGAGGAGAAAGATGAGACCGATAGCGAACTGGCGGTGCAAATTGCTATCGAGCGTGGAGCACATGCCATTACGCTGCTTGGGGGGCTGGGCGGCACACGCTTCGATCATACCATAGCCAACGTCTTGCTGCTCGCTGGTTACGAAACTCCTATATATATCGTTGATGGCAATACGAGAGGCTGGCTGCTACGCGGTCCTGGCAGCACAACAGTGGATGGACGGAGCGGCGATCTGCTCTCGCTGCTACCCCTGACTGCTGAGGCGAGAGGGATACAAACCCGTCACCTGTACTACTCATTACGTGGCGCATCACTGGCATTTGGCAAACCTCGCGGTGTGAGCAACGTGCTTACAAGCGATCAGGCTGAGGTTTTGCTGGAAAGCGGCATGCTACTCATCATCCATACGGCGCTGTAGTACTCTAGCGGAGCAGAAAGAGCGGGTGCGCACTTGTATCAGTACGCACCCGCTTACTACAGACGAGAACTGGTAGAGCGAATGAGTCTTACTTGCTCTTGAGCAGTTGAGAAATTTGGTGCAGATCGGCGGCAGCTTTGTGCAGATCGGTATGAATTCTCTGCTCGGCGTTACTCAAATTATGCAGATCAGTGGTAAATGCGGCGTGATTGGCATTGAAGTTGGCAACGGTCAGCATCGGGAAAATGGCCTGAGCAATATCGACCTGCCCCTCGGCATCGGCAACAGCCGCTTTATAATCGTTAAACAGATCGGTCATTTTGGCTTTCTTATCGTCTTGATCGTTATTGACGACCTGTTGCAAGTGCTGTTCCAGGTCTCTCAGTTTGTCAGCGAGGGTCACTTCAATATCCATGTGCAGGTGGCGCGCGTCGCGAGGGAGCACAACCGCGAAGATGCGCAGTTGTTCATAGACGTTCTTGATATCCTGGCGTGCAGCCTGAGCACTGGTTTCCGCATCAAGCTTTGTCTTGATGTCGGTCAGTCCATCTCGGTTCGACTTAATATCTGTATGCAGCGCATCGGCCTGAGCGTCGCTAATATGCTGTTTCTGCTGCATCGTTGTTACGCTATCGGCCAGCTTATCCAGCGCGGTCTGGCGCTCAACAATCACATGATCGCCAAAAGTGATCACACACTTCACATCGGTATTGGCGCATTTCTGAACCTGGGAGGGCGCGGCCATAGCGGCAGGGGCCGTTACGAAAAGCGAGATGAGGGCCAGACCGGTTAGTAGAGCGAATCTCTGTGGAAAACGCCGCACGATTGTCAGTAGCTTTAACATCAGTATTTTTCCTCTCTATAACTATGGAATTTGTCTTTCAGAGCATGGGTTAAGATTAGGGAAGCTGTCCGTCATCCTGCAGGGAGCTGGAGTTGTTGACATCGTTTTGCGCTTTATCAAGCGACTGAATCTGGCTTTGAACATCCTGGTCGGCATTCTGAATTTGGGTCGCATCGTCGCCCTGAGAAGTGCTTTGCTGAGAAGTGCCTTGCTGGGAAGCGTTCTGCTGACTGGTCGAATAGCTGCCATTCGAGCTACCTTGCTGACTGGCCTGGCCACAGGCAACGACTGTGAGCGATAGCAGAAGCAATAGCGTTGTCAAAACAAGAATGCTCCAGCGACGAGTACGGGTCATCCAATTCATCACGTTACTCCTTAGATCTTTTAATGTGGTTCTTCTAGAAGCTTAGTCTAACAGCGAGGGGTTAAGAATTTCTCAAGAGGCGCTAAATATTTACTCAGCTTTTCATACGAGAATGTTCAGGATGAGGAGAAATTGCATACATCCTCATCTATCCATCTTTCACCGCTGTGGAACGTGTATAAAAAGAAAGCTTTTCGTGACGCCTTAAAACTAGCAAAAATTGCCAATGGTGAAAGGGGAGACAATGAGTATTGTAACCACAGTAAAGACTTTGATCACTGCGCTGCAATCAGGCGATATGGAGCTGGCAGCGTCCAGCATGTCCGACGATTTTCTTATGAGCGGTCTGACGCCCAGAATACTCAATAAAAGCGAATTTCTCGCCCTTCAGAGCGAGCTGCTGGCCGCGATGCCCGATTTTTCTTATAACCTGGATCAACTTCAACCCGCAGAAAACGAAGTAGCGGCCCTGATCCGCATCACCGGCACGCATACCGGCAATCTCTCTTTACCCCTGTTCGGCCTCCCGTTAATCCCATCAACCGGCCTGGCCATCGCTCTGCCACAGGTGCCATGCAGCTTCCAGATTGAAGCCGCTAAAGTCGTAGGAGTGCGTGTTGAGCAGGTAGCCGGAGGTGGTCTCTCAGGGTTGCTTCAGCAGGTAGGGGCCGAGTTACCGTAGCAACCACGCTTGACGCAGTTGGTGTATAATAACGGATATTCTACGGCACTTGTATGTACACAACATAACGAAAGGCAGGCAAGTATGGGAAACGTGGGTACCAACGTTTTGTCACAGTTACTAGAGGAGCTAAACTCCGGTCGCCTGAAGGTTGTTGATCTGTCCTCACCATTGGGGCCAGACACGCCAGTGATCGACCTGCCACCTATTTTCGCACCATCCCCCGGCGTCACCCTGACCGAGATTTCGCGCTATGATGAGCGCGGCCCCGGCTGGTACTGGAATATTATCAATATGGGAGAGCATACCGGGACGCACTTCGACGCGCCCATTCACTGGGCCACTGGCAAGGATCTGCCCAACAATGCTACTGACACGATCCCTCCGCGCAAATTTGTCGGTCCGGCCTGCGTCATCGACGTAACCGCCCAGGTAGAACAATCCGAGGATTTTTTGCTGTCCATCGAGCAGGTCAAAGAGTGGGAAAATCAGCATGGTCGCATTCCAGCCGGAGCATGGGTTTTGTTGCAGACTGGCTGGAGCAAGCGTCAAAGCCGCGAAGAATTTCTCAATGTGCGGGCCGACGGCGCTCACTCACCCGGCTTCCATCAGACCTGCTCGGATTTTCTGATTAAAGAGCGCGACATTCTCGGCGTTGGCGTGGAGACGGTCGGCACCGACGCGGGTCAGGCTGGCACTTTTGATCCGCCGTTCCCCAACCATACCTTTATGCACGGCAATGGCAGATTTGGCATCACCAGCTTGACCAACCTGGAAGCCCTACCACCCACCGGGGCAATTGTCATCGCTGCCCCGCTCAAAATCGTCAATGGTTCCGGCAGCCCTTTGCGCGTGATCGCGATCACACCGTAGATATTGCCAGCAAGCAAACTCTCTCCCCAACAGCAAATCTGTTTCAGCCTGAAGAGCGGGTCGAGATGAAGAGGCCGACCCGCTTTGCCGAATGACTGAGCGAAGCTAGACGCGGGAGCGTCGTTGTCGTTCGGAATTTCAAGGAACGCTTAAGCGCGTTCAATCATGAGTGTCTTAGACCCTGGCTGTCGTGTCCTGGATGAGAGCAAGGCGGACGCGTTGCGCACTGGTGGCGGCTTTGAGCGATTCGAAGAAGCCTAATGCCTGCTCAAAGTGGTAGCGTGCGCGGCTCAAATTGGCGTTGCGCCGATTCTGTCCGTTCTGGTCGGGGCTATCGGCCAGACGCTTATAGAGCATGCCCAGCTGGTAGAGCGTGTTGCCGCGCTCCCAGGGAAGATCGAGCACTTGACTGCGTTGTAGAGCCTGACGCAGATCGTCTTCTGCCAGCTTCCAGTTTTGTTGTTCCATGTGCATGCGGCCCCTGGCGCGTAATGCGATCATCAGGCTCTTGCGCGCCCCTGCTTCCTCTGCTCGGCTAATGGCTCGTTCGCACATCTCGGCCTGGATAGCGGGATCTTCCCCCGTCATCACCAGCAGTTCGGCCAGCATGGCTAATATTTCCGGCGCGGGGAATGGCTCGCTGCTGCGCAGTTTCGTTTTGTAATCCGCTGTAGCTCGCGTCCAATCTTCGTGTGCCAGGTGAATGGCATGCATTCTTGTTCCCAGCAGCGAGCCGGTCTCGCTTCCAACGCGTTCTCCTGATTGCTCGATCAGTCGTTTGCATTGACGGGCATATTGATCTCCCTGTTCCTGCTCGCCCCGGCGGTAGGCGATGGTTGCCAGGGTTTCCAACGCCCAGAACTGACGCTTTTCGTCCTGTTGATACTGCTCGATCAGACGTAATATCTCTTGCGCTACCTCGATGGCGTTATCCCAGCGATTCCATTGTCGCCACGTATGCATGCGTCCTGTCAGGCTGGCGAGTAGCATCGAGGGGCTTTCCATCATCTGGGCGCTGTTCCAGGCGCGTCCGAACCACATTAAGGCCGTTGGATAGTCGGAAACTTGTTCGTGCGCTTTGCCCAGCGAAATATAGAGGTCGCACAATTCGGAGCGATCCTTGATCTGGCTCTCCAGCTTCAAGCGGCGCTGTTGCATCTCCCGCACATCATTATATTTGTGATATACGCAGTAGATAAAACCCAGCGCATCCAGCGTCATTGAGAGCGTATGAGGATTATTGACCTCCTCAGCCAGTCGCAGCGCCTCTTGCCCGCTTGTTAGAGCTTTGTCAACCAGTGCCTGTTTCTGGTCAGGGCGAGCAGTCTCTACCTGGTTGGTATACCAGAATGCTTGATAGGTCAGGAAAGCGACTCGCTCGCGACTGCCTGGCATGGCTGCTGAAAGCTGCAATCCCGCCTCAATATAGGAAAGAACCTCCTGGGCATCGGGGGTGTTATCAAACAGGCTGAGCCAGCGTGTGGCTGGTAGGGCCATGCGCTCATAGAGCGAAAGCAGTTGCGCATCGCCCACCTCTGCTTTTTCGTCGCTCGCCAGGCGCAAGGCGGCGCGATATTCCTGCCAGGCGTCATCCAGGCTCCCGCGCTGCGAATAGGCATCACCCAACTTTTCGTGCATGCTATAGAGTATCTGCGGCTCGGCGTCATGATCCGCTAGCATCTCCAGAGCATCGTTATATGCCTGAATGGCTCGCACGGTGTAATAGCTGTGGAGCGCCTGATCCCCTGCCAGTATAAGGTAATGGATGGCATAGCGACGTAGCTCAGGCCGCGTCAGTCGTATAGGCGGTTCTGTTGAATCGGGCGCGTGATGAATTTCAATCACGCTCAAGGAGAGGCCGTTGGGCCAGGTGGTGAGCGCCTGCTGATAGTGATAAGCCAGCAGTTCGATAAAGAGTTCCTGGTGGGCTGCTGTCTTCTTCTCTAGCCAGAGGGCGAGGCGAGCATGTTCCTGGGTGCGGCGCGTGCGCGGAATATTGCCATGTACCACGTCACGGATCAAGATATGTTTGAAAGTGAAGACGCGATCATGCTCGACCGGGCTACGGGCCTGTTTCTCCGTTTCAACCACGAAATCGCGCCGGATCAGCGAGGCCAGCGCCTCAAGCACAGACTCCGGTTCAAGATCGGACGCCAGTTCGAGCAGGGCTGAGAGCCAGAATGTGCGCCCGATGATCGCGGCATGTTGCAGGACCAGCTTCTCCGTTGGCCCTAGCAGATCGACGCGCGCGGTCAGCACCCCATGAATCGTATCGGGTACCGGGAGCGGGAGGAGATAGTGCATATTCAGCAACGTGTCGGCCAGGTGCTCCGGCTCGCCCGGCGCGTTCAAATCTTTGAGCAGGGCTTCGTTTTGCCAACCAATACGCCAGCATTCGACCTCGTGCTCGTGATCCTCTTCACATACCAGGATGCCCTGATCGATAAACATGCGCAAAATCTCTTCGACAAAAAAAGGATTGCCCTCGGCTTTCGTCAAAATGGTGTTGCGCAACACTTCCGGCAGGTCGTCGCTATTCAAAAGGGCGTCTACTAGCTCGCTACTCTCATCTCTAGAAAGGGCTTCCAGCTCGATGGTGGTAAAGTTGCGCTTGCCTCCGCCCCAGTCGCGACGGCGCTCAAAAAAGTCTGGACGGGCGGGGCAGAGAAAGAGAATCGGCACCGTTGTGATCCGCTCGGTCAGGTATTCCAGAAAATCGAGCAGAGCCGCGTCGGCCCACTGAAGATCATCAACGATAATAATCAGCGGTTGCTGTGTCGCCAGGGCTTCCAAGAGTACGCGCCAGGCACGCAATAATGTTCCCTGTGTGCCGCCCTGTTTGGCACCCGCTTTCAGCGAGTTCAATTGAGGCTCTCGCGCCAACACCTCTCTACTCGCCTGTTCATCGCTCGTGGGGGGCGCGTTGCCCAGCCCTCTGCCGATACGGCGCAGAATGGTGCTGGCAATCTCTTCCGCCGACTCGCTGCGTTTTGCGCGCTCTAATGCCTCCTTGACGAAGATCGTGAAGCGTTTTTGCAGCGTCTCGTTACTTTCATCATCCTGCACTTGTAGCAGGGAGCGCAAAATTTCGATCAGGGGCCAGTAAGTAATGCCTTCCCCGTAAGGTGGGCAGCGTCCCTGCAACACTCTAGGCATAATAATTTCGTTGGCTGAGGCCGCGCTTCTGGCCAGCTCCTGTTCGCGGGCAATAAATTCGCGTACCATGCGAGACTTGCCAATGCCGGGAGCACCCAGGATGGTGATCAGATGCGGGCGGTGTTCGGCCTGGACGCGTGCATAGCTGGCGTGCATCAGCGTCAGTTCAAGGGAGCGCCCGATCAACGGTCCCTGCCGTCCAGTGATGCCGCGTGGGTGCTGCATGATAGCTGGCGTGCGTTTACGCAGTCCTAGCACGACGTAGGCCGGGATCGGCTCCGGTTTGCCTTTAAGGTGGAGTGGCGCTATCGCCCGGAAATCAAAAACCTCGCGCGTTGAATAGTAGGTGCGTTCCCCAACGAGGATCGTTTCTGGCGTGGCGACCTGCTGCAAGCGAGCGGCTACATTGACGGCATCGCCCGTGATCAGGAAATCCCGACGTTGATGGGAAGCATTGCTAGGGATGGCGACTTCGCCCGTATTGATACCGATGCGCATTTGCAAGCGCGTTGCCTCCGGGTCCTGGGCCTGTCTCCACTCATTAAAGTGGGTGAGCGCGGCCTGCATATCGAGCGCGGCCCGCAATGCCCGGTCGGGATCGTCTTCGTGCGTGATGGGGGCCCCGAAAACGGCCATCACGGCGTCCCCGATATACTTCTCCACCGTACCGCCATGCTTGCGAATCTGTTCCGTCATCAGATTGAAATATCCTGTCAGGATGGCGCGCATATCTTCCGGGTCCAGATGGGCCGCTAATGGCGTCGAGCCAGTAATATCGGCAAACATCACCGTCACCACGCGCCTCTCTTCAGGCGGCGTCAAAATCTCCGGCAGCGGTTGCGTGGCAGCTTTGCTTTCAGGCTGCGGCATAGCGGGCCTGGAAGCTATTTCCGCGCTTTTAAGTTGTAGGTTAGTACCACATTCAATGCAAAACTTTGCGATAGGAAGGTTGACTGTGCCACAATTCGGGCAAACTATGAGACGATTACCACACTCAAGACAAAATTTTGCAGTTGATGGATTCACTGTCTGACAATTGGGGCAACGCATTACTACTCTGCTTCTGCTGTGTTCTTGCTAGAAGGTGAATGATATGTCGTATTCTACAACATTGCAGGGATAAAAGAGAACTATCTGGTACCGACAAAGCAAAATGTCCTATTGTATCGTAAAGGAAAGTTATCTCCAACGCCGGAAAAACTCGAAATTTCGTACCGACAAGCTTCTAGCGCGTCTGATTTATCACTCGTTCCCTTTCGCCCCACTCTAAGGACAGGCGCTAAAGCGGACGCGCTGCAAGCAGGTCGGTACAACATTTTAGGAAGGATTGCTTGAACAGAATTGCTCTTTTAGGGGGAGGAGATTGTAACTTCGATACGAATGTGTGTATAAGAGTAATTAGGCTCAGATGGGGGCTTATATCGTCGTGGGCGAATCCCTTTGCGCCATTTGTTCCAGAGACTACCATACAAATTGGGAGGATTTTGCAAAGGCCGAGGATGGGACTATTTACCTTTTCTGCTTGACGATTTCGTCATATTTGCGTAGTATGGTTGGTGGCTAACGAAGGGAGTGCAATCATGCAGCAAGACTTTCTGGTCGAGAGTCGTAGTTATGATGAGACGCTACGTGGATCGTGGTTGGCGTACAAATTGGATGATGAGACACAACTTGGAGATGAGCAAAAGGCTGAAACGGGCAATGCCCTACGTTTATGGCTACCCGCCGGTACGCCAATGCGCTGGACTTCAGGGATGCGTCCCTTGCGCTCCAATTGCTTACAATTTTTCTGGCCGCAACGCTGGTACATGCTGACCGCTTTCTATAATCAGCAGGCGCTGATCCATACCTACGCTTCCATTATTCAACCTGCCACGATCCAATTTGACCGTCTATCCTATGTTGATCTTGATCTGAGCGTGCTGGTTAAGCCCAATCTGTCCTACGAAATATTGACACAGGCCGAATTTGAGCAAATGGCGCAATTACTGCATTATGATGAGGATACGCGGATTAGCGCCTTGATGGCTTTGCGCACGCTAACCAGCACGATTCAGCTGAGCGTTGGACTGTTTGCTCAAGTCCCACACCAACTGAAGCAGACCGACTTTCACCTGGCCCATTGTAGCAATAAGCAATAGCGGTTAGATCTATAAAGGAGATGCCCGATGCCCAGACGGATAGATCATGTGGCGATCATTGTGCGCAATATCGAGCAGGCGCTGACGTTTTACCGTGATACCCTGGGCATCACTCCAGGCGAGATCAGGGATGTTCCCTCCGAGCAGGTGCGGATCGCTTTTCTGCCGCTCGGTGGTCCTGGTGGCAGCGAGATCGAGCTGATCGAACCAACGACGCCCGATTCGAGTCTGGTCAAGTTTCTGGAGAAACGTGGCGAAGGGCTGCACCATATCTGTCTCGAAGTCGATGATATTGACGCGGCCCTGCAAGAGATGCAGGACAAAGGCGCTCCTGTACTGGATCAAGAGCCGCGCCTTGCCGCTGAGGGTCGCGCCATTTTTCTCCACCCCAAAGGCACCAATGGCGTGTTGCTGGAATTGATCGAGAAACCGGACTAGCAGCTTATGCAGACGAACCAATGATATCTGGCAATCCACCTACGGCGAGGAGATCCTGTGGCGACGGGGTTATGCAGATGAACACATTGCTTCGCCAAGAGCGAGCATGTTTCTTCCCGAATTTCATCGTTCATCTGCATAAGCGCGTCCAATTGATTGCCTGTCCTGCCTCGAACCGAGACGAGAAATCACCATCCCGCCGCAGGGCAAGCGCGAGGCCCCTTCCCCATTCCACCCTTCCCCTTGCCCCTACCGTGCATCCCCAAATACCATCAATTCACGAGAATTTCGTGAAAAAAGACGCTGATTGTAGTCGATAAAGGTAATAAATTTAAAGGGACATTTACATTGTAGAGTTACAATAACATATGTAAGGAAAAAATACAGCTTTAAATCGTGAGAGAGCCAGCTCAACAGCAACGGATGGCGTGAGCTGGCTTGTGTTTTGCGGCTTATAACGGGATATTGCCGTGCTTCTTGGGCGGATTGGAATCGCGCTTGTTTTTCAGCATCTCCAGCGCATTGATAAGCTTTGTACGGGTGTGACGCGGCTCAATCACCTCGTCGATGTAGCCACGAGCGGCGGCAATGTATGGATTAGCAAACTTCTCGATATATTCCGCGATCAGTTCTTTACGTCGCTGCTCCGGGTCTTTGGCCTTCTCAATCTCGTCCTTAAAGAGGATATTGACCGCGCCATCCGCGCCCATCACAGCGATTTCAGCGGTAGGCCAGGCATAGTTGATATCGCCGCGCACATGCTTACTGCTCATCACATCGTAGGCTCCGCCGTATGCTTTACGCGTAATCACAGTGATCTTGGGCACCGTCGCTTCGCAGTAGGCGAAGAGCAGCTTGGCTCCGTGACGGATGATACCGTTATGCTCCTGCCCCACTCCTGGTAGGAAGCCGGGCACGTCCTCGAAAGTGATAATCGGGATATTGAAGCAATCGCAGAAGCGCACAAAGCGAGCAGCCTTATCCGAGGCGTTGATGTCGAGCACGCCCGCCATCACGCGCGGCTGCTGAGCAACGATGCCGATGGGCCGCCCGTTGAGGCGAGCGAAACCGACGATAATATTTTTCGCGAAGTGCTCCTGTACCTCGAAGAATTCGCCATCGTCCACGATATAATTAATCACAGCCTTCATATCATAGGGCTTGCTGGCATTGTCGGGGATAATGCTGTTGAGCGCCTCCTCACTACGGTTAGGCTGGTCGCTAGGAGTGATGCGAGGAGGATCTTCCAGATTGTTGGAGGGAATGTAGCTCATCAACTGGCGAATCATGCGTACGCAGTCCGGCTCGCTGGGACAGGCGAAGTGGGCAACGCCGCTGGTGCTGTTATGCACCTTCGCGCCCCCCAACTCTTCAAAGGTCACATCCTCATGCGTGACCGCTTTAAGCACGTTGGGGCCGGTGACAAACATATAGCTTGTCTCTTCCACCATAAAGATAAAATCAGTGATGGCGGGCGAGTAGACCGCGCCCCCCGCGCATGGTCCCATGATGGCGGAAATCTGCGGCACCACGCCAGAAGCCAGGGTGTTGCGCAGGAAAATATCGGCGTAAGCGCCCAGACTGACCACGCCTTCCTGAATGCGTGCGCCACCAGAGTCATTTAGCCCGATCACTGGCGCACCGTTTTTCATCGCCAGATCCATGATTTTGCAGATCTTCTCGGCATGAGCTTCGGACAAGGAGCCGCCAAAGACGGTGAAGTCTTGTGAGAAAACGTAGACGAGGCGTCCCTCGATCTGTCCATAGCCGGTCACTACGCCGTCGCCCGGAACGCGTTGCTCGTCGAGGCCAAAATCTGTGGCGCGATGGGTCACAAACATATCCAGCTCATTAAAGCTGCCAGGATCAAGCAAAAGATCTATCCGTTCGCGTGCGGTTAACTTGCCTTTCTTATGCTGGGCCTCGATGCGTTTCGTGCCACCTCCCAGCATGGCCGCCGCCTTTAGCTCATGTAGTTCCGCGATCTTGTCGCTTGTCCCCTTACTATTTGCAGTCTCTTGCGAGCTACGTTCACTCGTGGTCATACGATTCTACTCCGTCACTTTGCTGTTGATTGAAAAAGAGTGGCTATTGACGCAGTATATCACATGGAATTTTGATTCTCCTCCTTGACATTGCTTCTTTTTGTGGGTATAGTATGTACTGAGTGGTACAATCTTACGGTACAATCAGAAAGTACACACAAATACCTGTTAGTAGAAGGAGCATAGCATGCCTTTTTCACGCTTTGCTAAGATGCCGGGCGAAAAACGTGAGCGGTTGATGACGGTGGCGGCGCAAGAATTTGCCGCTCATGGCTTCGAGGCGGCCTCGTTCAATCGCATTCTTGAGGAGGCACAGATCGGCAAAAGCTCAGCGTACTACTACTTTGAGGATAAAGCTGATCTCTTCTGCACCGTCGTCCAGTATTGCATGGATCGCTTGCAGCTTGCTCCAACTGCTGAAGATGTTGCTGCGCTCACCGCCGAAAACTTCTGGTCTGAGGTGGCGAAGATACACGATCAACCTCTGTTGTATACATTGCAGCAACCCTGGCTCTTCGGCGTTGTGCGTGCCGCCGAACGTTTGACGCCAGAGTCGTTGCAGCGCGAGTCCCTGGCCCGACTTGCGAGCTACCTGACCGACTATATCATGACCAACATGGGGGCAGTGATTAAACGTGGACAGGAGCTAGCAATGATCCGCAGCGATCTTCCCATTGATTTACTGATTGCCTGGTTTAGAGCGGTCGATGGCGCGAGCGATGACTGGCTGCTGGCCCATCTTGAGCAACTGGAGCAAGAGGCCATCACCCGCGTCTCACAGCAGACTATCACAACCATTCAGCAAATGCTGGCTCCATTAATTTAAAAGTTCTATCAGTTATGCTATGAAAAGGAAGGAATCTATGTCTACACGCTTATTCCGTATATTGATCGCGCTTAGCGGCATTGTTGGCGTCGTGATGCTGATTACATCTTTTGCTATCAATCCTGGTCCCCCAGCCGGTACTACGCTGGCCCAATTGATCGCTTTTGGCACCGAACATGGTACGGCCATCCGTCTCGGAGCATGGCTGCAAGCTGTTAGTCCGTGTTTGATTGTGCTCTTTGCCTTTGGCGTCGTGCATCTCGCTGGCGCTACGGCTCGTCTGGCTGGTTGGATGACTCTGTTTGGTGGAGTTGTGCTCGTGATGGTGAGCCTGGTTGAGGTGGCTTTTTACTTGAGCGCCGTGAACGGCAATCCAGCGACGACCTCCTTAGTCAGCCTCGACTTTATTCATGCCGTCCAGACTGAGTATTCGATGGTGGCCGCCCCCCTGCTCTTTTTGCCGCTCGGCATGATTATTGTCAGCTCGCGGGTCTTGCCTCGTGTCTTCGGATATCTGGCGTTTGTGATCGGTGCATTGTTTGTCATCCTGGGCCTGCCTGTGCTCTTCGTCCCTTCGATTCAAGCGGTGGTCGATGTCCTATCGATCATTCAAGGCGTCTGGTGGCTGCTTGCTGCTGTCGTGCTCCTCATCTTGGCGGGGAAGCAGTCCGCCGTAACCGCAATCCAGGGAAGCGAGCGTGTGAGTGCATAGATCAGTGTTCCCTAACAAGGGCAAGCGCAAGGCCCCC
>DASTZT010000389.1:0-11222 GCA_035764225.1 Ktedonobacteraceae bacterium | reverse complement strand
CGCCCAGATTATTTGCCACAGCATATTCTGTTGCGCCGATGATGCCATCGACTTGCCCGCGTAGATTATCACTGCTGGGATTACCAAGCACGAGATTAATGGTTGCGTCTGGAGCAATCGCATGAGCCCATTGCACATCCAACGCCATCTCTAGCGCAAACCCTACCGCCCCTGCATTTCTAGAATCAAATGGATGCAGGCCAAAAGGGGCAACAATACTGAGTTTAGGCTCGCCCAAGCCGAAGAGCTTATCAAATAACGTCAGATCAGTCAGCAGCGTTGGACTCTGATAGTCGCTAATGATGATTATACGCCGCCCTTGACCACGAATTCCCCCTTTCACCAGTGGCTCAATATCATAGACCTGTCGGATTTGCTGGGGGCTATAACAGAGAGGTGGCGCAACGCTTGCAAGGCACGGCAACGAGCCACCCGCCTTTACTTTCATTGCGGCGTTGGTCAGCGGATATAGGTGAAGTAACACAGGTATTTCAGGCTGATCTGACGGAAGAGCGTAGGCAGTCTTGACGAGCAATGCCGAATTTACCATACTTAGAAGCACAATCAACAACACAGTCAGACGAAATGAGAGGTAGCGAGAACCGGGTTTTGCCATCAAGAGACTCTCCTCAGATCATATATCCAATGGTAAAATTCACATACCTCAACTATTAACAGAAAGTCATCAATATATTAAATTCTATTTTCAAATAGAGTATACATACAATCCAATCGTTTGTGAATGGTCAAATATAGACTGTAGGATCGCTTCTTACCTTGATTTGCCAGCTATTTAAAGGCGGCGATCAAACACAGCGTCCAGGTAGCAAAATCTGGGCACTCGGCCAGATTATGAGAGGCCCAGGCTTGATCAAAAAGCTGAAGAGCAGCGGGGCTGATAGACCAGAGAACATCGCGCACCGCCTGCCAGCGTGGAGTTTTCATTACTTGCAGTTCTTGTGGTTGGAAGAGAGATTCGGCGTCATCAGGAGTTTGGGCGCGGACATATGGCTCCCACCAGGTGAGCATTTCAGTCAGTAAAATGGCTCCGGCAAAGCGATCCCCATCGGGACGCCACTGACCGCGTTGATCGAGACAGCGATGCTGATAACCCGGCGATCCCAGACTGTATCTTTTGGGGGCCGGTATCCCGGCAATATACATCCCTTCAATATCGACAAGCTGAACCTGTTTGAAATCGGGCGAAAGGATGATATTACTACCCGCGATATCGGTATGAGCAAAGTGGCGCGTTTCTAGATCCCATAAAACCTGGGCGGTTGCTAAAGCCAGCGTGCGAGCACGAGCAGTTGTATAACACTGGCTGGCCGCAGGATTACACATCAGCCCGGCCCACGTTTGCCCCTCAATCCAGGGCATCAAAACGGCATATTCCAGGGCGGGAAATTGGGTAATCAGTTCGGGATAACGCGCCTTCGAGAGACAGATGCGACGCCCAAGATAGAGTCCTGGTATATCTCTGCACCGGGCCAGCACATCAGCAGCGGCGGCAATATGCTCGCACTGATAGGCAGGCTTCATCACTTTGAAAGCGTAAAAAGCTCCGCTGCTGACATCGCGCACCTGATAGAGCAATGCTTCTCCTCCCTCCACCACAAATACCTCGTTCTGCTCATCAAGGAAGAGAGGGTGTGGCACAAATTGACAGAGGACAGGCCCAATCTGGAGCAACATTCCCGCAAAAGGACGAAAACCACTCACCGCTGTCCCCCCTTCCATGCACCCACCGGAGATCAAGAGCGGTCATATCATCGCTTTTTGGCAACAAGCGCAGTCGTCTGGCTTGCGCTCGCCACTCTTCATCGCTAAAAACGACCAGCGATTCTCCAAGAGCATCAAGACCATCGGTATGAATGAGAAGACGATCAATCGTCGTCAGCGCCAGACTCCACATTGTAATTGGACCACGACACCCATGCACGGTAGACCAGCGACTTCCGCCCTCATCCTCACCTCCCAGCTTCATAAACTGGTCCGGCGCAATAAAAAGACGAGCTGTTACATTCCCCATCCAGCAGAAAAGCGCCTGCATAGGATGCGATATGCTCAAATTGGTGGACCATCCGCTGCCATAGTCGATTCTGCCGCATAAAAAGACCGTCTCGCTGCCGTAGGTGTTGCACAGCTCTTCAAGCACCTCTCGCACCAGCTGAGGAGTCCCAGGAGGAAAGGCGAGCTGCTCAAGTTCTGCCTGCGCTTCAGGCGCACACTGATTAAGATAGGATTGCAGCATAGCCGCTAATTGAGCTGGCTCTTGTTGCAGATCTGTCAGACCCTGTAACCACCGGACCAGACAGAGTGCAAGATAGCGAGCGGCGTAATCGCCTTTATAAGAGCTGCCTACCCCATCGCAGACGCAAAAACTGAGCGAGGAGCGGCCCCGGCAAATCACTTGCGCGAAGTCCTGGTTCGGCAACGACTGCTCTTGCGCTTCCTGGCAACTCATCGAGAGCAAACGAGCAATCACCGTATTATCTACCATTGCGCTCATAAATGTATCCACCATCGGATCGGTTTCAATCACCAGAGGCGCATGCTCGCCAACGTCATCTTGCATAGAGATCAGCTCCTGCGACCGTTACTTCAATTGGGTGGCAGTGGAAATAGCAAAAGCCAGCCGCACAAGGTCGGTATGAGCGCCGGGGAAGAAGAGCGCCGCGCCGCGTTGCAAATTATAGCCATAGTTATTAATATTTTGTCGGTACGTCTCCGGTAGCGGCGAGGAGAGGTGAAAAAGCATCCTGGCATATTCATTGGTCAGTTGATTTGCCTTGACCACTCCCCCCCACTCTCGCCAGTCATGAACCGACGACCGCAGCATTTTATCGGCGACATACACATTCTCCACCAGCACCGGACCATCATTGACCGACATGGCCTGGATACGTTTTACGACTGGAGAGGGATCGCTTGTGGCAGTCACGAGCGCATCCGTCAGGTGACAAACAAGAGGCGCGGGGCTGGATTGAAATTTCTCCAGGTTCGCCTTCAGCAGAAATTCTACGGCGCTAAAGCCAACATGCGTATCTGTCTCTCCACCAGCGATGATCGCAGGCACCCCATACCTCACCAGCTCTGGCAGGTCATGGATACCATCCAGAACATCGACGACCTCTGTGCTATAGGCAAAAATGGCTACTTTGTACCGTCTCTGCACCACACCATCGCGGATGGAACGCCGCACCATATCTTTGATCGCATCCTTCAACGCCCTGTTCACAACATCAATTTTTGTGGACGGACCGCATGGATCGTTCATAGAGTAGCTTGCGTCAATCAAATAAACTACCAGTGCTGGAGAGAGCGTTGTCGCTGGTTGCGTATACATCGCCGTACTCATCCCTCAAGCCTCCCATATTTCTATGCTCTGTTGATCGGCGCACCTTGTAAATATAGCTGATTAGCACCTTAAGCCTATTTTATGAATAGCTCGGCCAATCATGCGAGGAGAAGCATGCTCGCTTCGCGCATCCCGCATGATCTGAATTTCCCGCTTGTATAAGCATATCACATCCAGTATAATGTGACCGAGAGATTTATTAGTCGCATTTCCGTCTGAAAATACAGGAGAAGTTATATGCCGATCCCTCGTGTTTTTATAAGCCACTATACAACGGAGGAGACACAACAAAGCTTTCAAATTTTAACACAATTGATTGCCGATCTTCGCACGGCAGGCGCAGAGGTAGTTACAAATGGGGGGAGAAGCTCCGTAGAACATTTTACTTACACCCTCAATCACGAACTCCCTCAATGCCAGTGGCTCCTCTTAATCCAAACCCCCGAAGCCCTCCATTCGTCCCAGGTCCAAACCACAGTCAATACGGCGATCCAACTGGTTTCACAGCAGCATATGCAAGGCATCATCCGTCTGGCCACCAGTCCCGTTAACACGCAGGAAATCCCAATGGCATGGTCTGCATTGACCACCATTGATATTGGTCAGGATTATCCCAGGGCGCTTGAAAAAGTATTATTGGCGCTAGGAATTTCTGGACCAATAACCAATACGCGCTTGCAAGCTGCTCCCCCGCCCGCACCTCCTTTCGCTATGTCCCCTACGTATGATAGGCCCCCCGTCTCCTCTTCACGTTTCGCCCCGTTGGCTGCGACAGCAGCGTTTATAGAAGATATCAAAAGTGGACATGCCAGCAGACAACAGCGTTTATTGTTAGTACTTGTCGCCAGCCTTTTGCTGGTTACGATCCTGGGCACAACCCTTTTTGCCTTTTTGCATCCTTCCAGCCCTACCGCTAGCAATCATCCAATCGTTCATCCACCAGCGGTCACCGTATTTGGTCATGCATATTTTCTCAGTAGCGGCCTGCTGAATGCAAATAACACGCAGGGCCTCAATGATGAGATTCAGCTAGACCTGAACAATCTGACTCCGCCCACCACTGGTAACGCCTATTACGTATGGCTCCTCTCCGATAAAAATAACTTTGATGAAGCAACTACCAGGCTACTTGGTACGCTTACCCTGCACGGAAATGCAGCGCACCTCAAATATACCAACCCATCTCATACCAACTTACTGGCGAACGGCAGCCGATTGTTGGTGACGGAGGAGAGCGCAAGCGTTCCCCCCATTAGTCCATCTCCAGAGAAAAGTGCCAGCCGCTACTATGCGGAAATACCCCAGGTACCCAATCCTACCGATACGGTAGATCATTATAGCGACCTTGATCACCTCAGGCATTTATTAGTCAATGACCCTACCTTGCTGAAATTAAATCTCCCTGGAGGTTTAAACGTCTGGTTTTTCCAGAACGTCCAGAAAGTTCATGAGTGGGCAACAGCAGCTCAAGGCGACACCAAAGATCCCCAGCTGATCCACTCATTGCTCGTCAGAATTCTGGATTATCTCGATGGCTCTAATTATGTGCAACGTGATGTACCACCGGGCACTCCTATTCTGGTCGATCCTCAAATCGCGCGCGTGGCCTTACTCACGACCGATCCTGAAAACCAGCAACCGCCCGGCTATGTTAGTCATCTTGGCAAGCACCTGGGCGCATTAATCGGCTCACCCTATTCGACACAACAGCAGAACACGTTGGCGGGAAAAATCGATGCAGAGTTAAATAAGGTTAACGCCAGCTTGCTGCTCGTGCAAAAAGACACTCGCCAGCTCGTCCATATGACAGATACACAATTACTTGCTCAGACAGCAGTTCCTCTTCTAGATGACCTTGTTACTCAGGCCGATAATGCGTACATTGGTCGGGTCAACGCATCAACAGGAAATCGCGATGGAGGAGCTGTCTGGATATATGACCATATCCAGCAACTCGCCGTCTTGACGATCACAAAGTTTTCCGCCTAAACGACAAGAACTGTCGTGCTCTTCGTACCGACCAGCTTTAGCGCGTCCAATTTATTGCCCCGCTGCCATTTGAGAACGAGGGCAATGCTGGACACCGGCACTGGAAGGACAGGCAATAAATTGGACGTGGTGAACCATGTCGGTACGAAGCCAGTGCCGGGCCGCATCTAGCGAAAACGGCGATGCCCTAACCAATACAACGATATGTGGTACAATAGTGCAGGCCAAAAAGGCGCTGCGCTTTTGGACCGCATATTTTTTGCGTCACAAGCCACTTGAAAGGAACTTGCATGCGTATCGTCTCACTACTGGCAAGCGCAACAGAGATGGTTGCGGAGCTAGGCTGCCTTGACCAGCTCGTCGGGCGCTCCCATGAGTGCGACTACCCACCCGAAATCCTGCACCTGCCCGTCGTCAGCACCGTTCAGATCAATGTTGATACCAGCAGCGAGCAAATCGATGCTCAAATCAAACAACTGGCTCAGGCAAAAAAACAGGATGGAGCATTAAAAGCATTGAGCATCTATGCGATTAACACTGAACTGCTGCAAATATTGCGACCGGACATTATTTTTACGCAAACGCAGTGCGAAGTCTGCGCCGTCAGCGAACAAGATGTCGCGCACGCCTTGCAACAACTAACCGGGTTTCAGCCACGCATCGTCTCGCTGGCACCTTACACACTCAGCGATGTCTGGGACGATGTGCTACGAGTAGGGAAAGCCCTGGAACGCAACGACGAGGCCCGGCAACTTATCCAGGGCTATCAACGGCGCATGGAACGCCTGGCCAGCCTCACGACATCATTGAGCCAGGGCAGCAGTAAGCCGCGTGTGGCCGTGCTAGAATGGCTCGATCCTCTGATGGCTGCGGGCAACTGGACGCCGGAGCTGGTGACATACGCTGGCGGTGAAGCAGTCTTTGGCGAAACTGGCACCCATTCCCCCTGGATTAGCTGGGAGGAGCTGCACACGGCTAACCCTGATGTGCTCGTGCTTGCCCCCTGCGGTTTCTCGCTTGAACGTACAATGGTCGATGTGGCATTGTTACAACAACAGCCAATGTGGCAAGCATTACAGGCGGTACGCAATGGGCGCGTTTACGCGATTGACGGCAACCATTATCTGAATCGTTCGGGACCGCGCCTGGTGGAATCGACTGAATTGTTAGCCCGTGTGCTGTGGGGAGAACGTCTGGGGATCGAGGTTGACGCGCAGGGATGGCAACACATCGCATAAAACAACAAAACCCCCTCCTCGACGATATAATAGCATGTGCGGGAAAAGATCCCACATCGTCGGGGAGGGGGTTTATAAACGAAATGGCTTATGCCAGTAGATTATTCCTTGTTTGCCTTCGGTGCCAGCGCCCAGAAAAGCAGACCGGCCATCACAAAAAATAGGACAAGCATAATACTCATCACCGGGTCCACAACGCCGCTCACAGGCCACTGAAAAAGGGCAGCGCTAGCAAGGAAGAGCAGCCAGAGAGTGCCCAACCCAGGAATAATATAGAGCCAGTTGAAGCGCGCACGGGAAGCAACGTCGTGCGACTGGTCCGCCGCGTACTCAAGGTCATTACCGAGTGGTTTCATTAATATTCTTCCTCACGATTAAGGTTACTTTATTTCAAAACCTATTATAGTCCTTCCTTTTCATGAACGCAACCTCTGCACGCTCAATCTCCAGGGCCTCTCACAAAGCCCGGTTGAAAATATCAGGATGAAAAACCGAAAAAGCCATCGCCTTTCACCCTGATCTTCTTTATATGCCTCTTCAGCGTTTTCTCAGTAATATGCAGGGAGTGAGCAATACTGAGATCATCCTTTCCCTCATAAAGTAACCCGGCAATTTCCTTCTCGCGCGAGGTCAGTGACCTGTTGCTGATCCGCACAGGATTCCCACCCAGAACATCATGCATAAGCCATGCTCCAACCGTCGGGTCAAGCAAAAAGGAGTTTTCCTCGGACGAGAGAAGGGTACACAGAAACTCAACGGAGGCGCTGCTGGAAAAATATCCGCAGGCCCCCTGTTCATAGGCAGCTTTCAAGAGGGCAATATCCGGTTGCTCCGGTTCAGCTACCAGGATCGCGAACCTCGTACCTTGCAGTAGAGTAAAATCGGTGAGCAGAGACTGAGTGACAACGACCAGATCCAGTTGATTGTGGAGTAATTCCGCTTGCAAATCTTCTTTGCTGGCAACCACAGACACCCTGGACACTCGTGGCTCCCTGCTAAAGATGGTTTGCAATCCTACCTGCAATACTCCGTGCGGTATCGCGATCAAAATATTGAGTTCCATGCCTTGTCATGCTCCAATGAAAGTTAAAGGACTGCCGAAAGTGACGCGTGGGTAAATGATCCAAAGGTTCGATATTTCTGATAGCGTTTTGCCAGCAGCTCGGCAAGCGGGATGCGCTTGAGATCAGTGATGTGTTGATAGAGCACCTCCTGAAGATAGCTCGCGGCAGTTATATGGTTATGATGGGCACCTCCTGGCGGTTCTGGGATAATCGCATCAATGATCCCGGTGTCTATCAGTTCACGCGCACTAATGCGCATGGCCTCGGCTGCCTGCGGCGCAAAGACGGTATCGCGCCAGAGAATAGAGGCGGCGGCCTCAGGAGCGGCAACAGTATAGATACTATATTCTAGCATTAATAGCCGATCCGCCACGCTTAGCGCCAGCGCCCCACCACTACCGCCTTCCCCAATCACCACCGCCACAACGGGCACACGCAAGCGAGACATCAACGCTAAATTTGTTGCAATAGCTTCTGATTGACCGCGCTCCTCATCCTCCAGGCCAGGAAAAGCTCCGGGCGTGTCAATCAGGCAGACCAGCGGGAAACCAAACTTTTCCGCCTGCTTCATTAAACGCGCTGCTTTGCGATATCCTTCAGGATGAGGCATACCAAAATTGTGCTCCTGACGCTCTCTGGTGCTCCGCCCCTTCTGGTGACAGATGAACATGACGGTCATCCCCATGAAAAGAGCCGGGCCGCCCAGAATGGCTCGATCATCTCTGAAAGCGCGGTCGCCATGCAGCTCAAGGAAACTATCACACATGCGGGAGAGATAGTCTCCCGCATGTGGCCGATCTTTATGACGAGCAATCTGGAGCGTTTGCCAGGCCGTGAGCTGAGTCTCAATTTTTCTTGAATCCACCAAAACCTCCTCTTCCGATTACAAACTTCTTTGCTTATCAACAGACGTGAGCATTGCCACAGGACGGTAAAGGCGCATCAGTTGAATCAGAAATGGTCGTAATCCTCTCCGGTGGACTACGGCATCGATCAGACCATGAGAAAACATAAATTCAGCAGTAACAGTGTCCTTCGGTAAACTTACATGCATAAATTGCTCAATTACTCGTGGTCCGGCAAAGCAGACGAGGCTGCCAGGCTCGGCAAAAATCACATCACCCAACATAGCAAAACTTGCCGCAACCCCACCTGTTGTAGGATCGGTTAAAAGACTGTAATAAGGGATACCTGCTTCTTCCAGCCTGGCTAGCGCCGCTGAGGTCTTGGCCATTTGCATCAGTGAGAAAATACCTTCCTGCATACGAGCTCCGCCAGAAGCGGAAATAATGAGCACGGGAATACGCTGCTCAATACCTCGCTCAATGGTACGGGTAATTTTTTCACCAACGGCTGCCCCCATACTTCCGCCAATAAAATGAAAATCCATCACGGCCAGCGAGAGGGCTTTGCCCTCGACAGTAGCATAGCCCGTGACCACCGCCTCATTTACATTGATTTTCTGACGCTCCTGCGCTAGCTTTTCCGCATAGACCTGCGATTGACTGACAAAGTGCAGTGGATCGGCTGAAACGATATCCGCGTCTACTTCAACAAAACTCCCCTGGTCCACCAGCAACTCAATCCGTTCATACGCCGTCAGCTTGAAATGGTAGTCGCAATAAGGACAGACTTTAAGATTTTTGCGCCAGTCTCGCCCGTAGATGATCTGCTTGCATCTCTGGCACTTGATAGCAATATGCTCTGGAATACGGGCCCGCGATAACGGTTGATCTGGCACAGGATGAGAAGATACTGCTTCCCGTGTTGTATGTAAAGCTTCTAATATCATACCACGCTTTCCTTTTCGACATGTGCGAAAGCCTTCTAGGTGAGCGGGTAAGCCCACTTATTCATACCGATTATTAAGCTCTTGCGTGAGCCATCCCTTCGTACCGACCAGCTTTAGCGCCCGTCCCCTGCTCGCCTGGTTCAGATGCGACCTCTAGCATCGATTTCGGGCAGGAGAGGCAATAAATTGGACGCGCTAAAGCTGGTCGGTACGAAATTTCGGTTACCTCGCAATTTTTCAGGGATAGACTACATTTGTTGGTTAAGCTTAGCCATCAGGCTATCGAGCTGTTGCTGGCTGAGAGCTGCCTCCGGGAAGTCGGAAGGGGTGAAACTCTCCTGCGCAGGCGCTTGACAGGCCTGAATCAGCGCCCGAAGCTTTTCTGTATAGCAAGCGAGCACCTGCTCGATAGTCTCACGCTCATGGATATTCTCGCTATACGTCAGGCTGACGTGTAAGCGATTTTCATCAATGCTGCCATTCACCTCCAGCAGATAGCAACGATTAACATCCAGGCTGCGAACGGCTCCGCCTCCCGCCTGCGCCAGTTTAAGCCATGTCCCCTCATGATCGGAGAGGGATTGGGATGACTGTCCTCGATAGTTGAAGACTACTTCCGCTCGTGGCAAAGCGGCGAGTTGGCGCTTTATCCCCTCGTCATGGCTCAGGTAGCGCAATATGCCAAAGCCAATGCCTCCATACGGCATCGCGCGCAGTTGTTCTTTGACAGACTTCAAGGCGTCTTCCGGCCTGGCAATGCCGGTAAGATCCAGGCAGGTAGGAGCAATCGCGGTAAACCAGCCGACGGTCCGTGAGAGGTCAACCCCCTCCCAGAGATCTTCTCGTCCATGTCCCTCCAGATCAACATGGAGCGTAGAAGTACCCGCCCAGTGGGCAAAGGCTTGTACAAGGGCCGTCAGTAATACATCTTTGACCTGCACACGATAGAACTTCGGCAGATCCTGTAAAAGAACTCGCGTTTCCTCTGTACTGAGAGAAGTCGATACCGTCCGAGCCGATACCTCAGCATTGACACCAGCAGGATGATCGACTGGCAGACGGCGCACAGAGTTCCAGGGCCTGCCGAGCCAATAGCCCCGTTCCTGCTGCGCTTTCTGCGACTGGGCATACGCGCTTAATTGCTCAGCCCAGGCTTTGAACGCTGTGGTTTTGCTTAAAAGCTGAATCTGCTCTCCTTTCATCAGCTGCTGATACGCGGTCTGTAAATCCGATAAGATGATCTGCCAGGAGACGATATCTACTGCCAGATGATGAATGACGATCAAGAGTTTTTGCGGTTGCTGCGCTCCCAGATTGAAAAGCGCAACCCTGATGATTGGACCCTTTGCGAGATCCAGGCTCTTCTGAACTTCGGTTGCCAATGCTTCCAACCGTGATGCCTGCTCGGCTACTGGCACCGTAGTTAGATCGAACACGGTCAGCGGAACTTCCTGATCCATCTCTACCGCAGCACATGTCTGCTGCCAGCCATGCGCCTCGTTTTTAAAGCGCAATCGGAGCGCGTCATGATGCATCAGTAAGGCACGAATACACTGACGCAACAAAGCTGGATCAAGGTGAGAGACTATCTTAAAATTCCGATCAACAACCAGATCGGGAAGGCAGACATCCATCAGTTTCGCCAGATTCCAGTGATGGCGCTCAGGCAACGTTTGCTCGAAGAACCAGTGTTGAATTGGCGTCAAAGGCACCCGACTCGTCGCCGAGCTGGAATCTGTACTATTGCCTGACACACCCTCTAGCGCCGCCGCCAACTC
>DASTZT010000388.1:0-6259 GCA_035764225.1 Ktedonobacteraceae bacterium | reverse complement strand
CATTGCGGCTTGGTCCCGCCAGTCCACCGTAGAAGCCAATCACACCCGCCAGACCTTGATTGTTGGAAGCCTGGATGAATGAGTTGGAGCCGCCGAAGCAGAAGCCAACGGTAAAAAGCGACTGCGGCGCATCTGGCAGGCCGCGTAGATAAGAAGCAGCAGCGGCAATATCGGCATCCAGCTTTTCACGGCGCGTCTCCATCACATGCGGCCAGAAATCGAAATCCTGATCGCGATCTGTCAGGCCAGCCGTGCGGCCAAAATAGTCGATAGCCACCGCCTCGATGCCAGCTTCAGCAAAACGTAGCGCCAACTCTTTGTAGAAATGAAATAGGCCACGCACGTCCGGCAAGACGATGATGCCAGCTTTTGCCGGGGTGCCTGTGTGTGCAGCATAGGCCAGGAAACGCGTGCCGTCGGCGGACTCAAGCACAATTTCTTCGCCGCGTGCCGCACTGCCGTTCTGAGGCGAAATGGGGGGTTCAGCGTTGAATTCAAAGCACATGGGATATCCTCCTAACTGCGAAAGGATCGATCAGATAGTGTGCCAATGGAATTGACACCGGATGAGTTGTTTAGAGTTTGGCCCGTACGTATTGAGAAGGCCATGTCATATCATAACCTAATGCACGCGCTGCATGCATAGGCCAGTACGGATCGCGCAGTAATTCGCGTGCGAGTGCTACAAGATCGGCCTGCTGGTGTTGAATAATATCGTTAGCGTGCTGCGGCTGGGTGATGAGACCAACAGCAGCGGTGGAAATGTCGGCATCGCGCCGAATCTCTTCAGCGAATGACACCTGATAGCCGGGGGCTAGAGGAATCTTCGCGGTGGCAACGTTACCGCCTGATGATGCGTCAATCAGGTCAACGCCGTGTTGCTTCAGTTCGCGCGCGATTTCAACGATGTCGCTGATCGTTAATCCGCCTTCCGTCCAATCGCTGGCTGACAGGCGCACAAATAAGGGCAGTTCGTCCGGCATCACCTCGCGTACCGCGTCAACGGCTTCGAGCAGGATGCGCATGCGGTTCCGCAGCGAGCCGCCATATGCATCCTGCCGATGGTTAGAGAGTGGTGAAAGAAATTCATGGATTAAATAGCCGTGAGCGCCATGAACTTCAAGCACCTGGAAGCCTGCTTGAATGGCTCGTTTAGCCGCATCCTGGAAGTGTTGCACGACTTCGGCAATCTCGTCACTGGTGAGCTGCTTTGGCAGAGGGTACTGCGGAGAGAAACGCTCGGCGCTGGGGCCGATGGTTTGCCAACGACCGTGATCGGCAGGCAGCTCGCCACTGCCGCTCCAGGGCCGATAGGTGCTACCTTTGCGGCCTGCGTGCGCGAGCTGGATACCGGGAACCGCTCCCTGCTCTTTGATAAAGGTGGTGATGCGCGAGAGCATAGGTACATGCTCGTCTTTATAAATACCCAGGTCTTCTGGTGCGATGCGTCCACGCGCTTCAACGGCTGTCGCCTCGGCCATCACCAGGGATGCGCCCCCGACGGCGCGACTGCCCAGGTGAACAAGGTGCCAGTCAGAGGCAAAGCCATCTTCCGAAGAATATTGGCACATCGACGAGACCATGATGCGGTTGCGCAACGTAATCCCGCGTAATGTTAATGGGCGAAAGAGAGCCGGTACTTGTGATGTGTTTTCAGGTAACGAGGAGTCCTTATGATTGGTATGAGGCACTGTTTGCATTATTTTCAAGCTCCTTCTCTGAAACAACCAGATTAGTGAAGAAGGATCATACTGTCTTCATCTTCTGAAGAGCGCAGGCCTGATCTCTTTGCGTCTGGGGTGCCACTATCTGTTAGTTTTGACGGACGGGCCTCGACCTGATAGTGGTATCCTGGAGACCAGACCAGTTGTCTCTTTATGTAAGAACACTCGTATTTCGTTAGTTTATTCCAAACTAAAAGCGTTACCGGTAACTCAGTAAGAGGAAAGAGACGATAGCAATTGTGCTTTGGTCAATCAGGATGGTCCTTGACAAACTGGCAGCAAAGCACGTTAGAATTGAGATGCGTGATCGAGATTGCAATTGTGAAGAGCACAGATTGGAGTATACTGATGCTACATACCCGCATGTGTGAGCTGCTTGGCATTGAGCATCCCATCATGAACGCACCGATGGGAGGGACGGCGACGGCAGAGCTGGCGGCTGCCGTTTCGATAGCTGGCGGTTTGGGGATGATCGGCGGTACCAGTCGTGGCGGGGCAGCATGGTTACGGGAGCAAATTCGGCTTGTGCGCGAACGTACTGATCGGCCCTTTGGTGTGGGCTTTATTTCCTCTTTTCCCAATGTTGATGAACTTTTCCAGGTGGCGATAGAGGAGCGCGTGACGGCGATCAATCACTCCTTTGCCGATCCGACACCCTATGTCAAACGCGCTCATGAGGCTGGTGTGCTGCTTTTTAATCAGGTGCAAACGGTTGCTCAGGCCCGCATAGCAGCGAGCGCGGGGGTCGATCTGGTGATTGCGCAGGGCACGGAAGCGGGCGGGCATGGTGGCAATATAGGCACGCTGGCCCTGATGCCTGCCGTGGTTGATGCCGTTTCTCCGCTGCCTGTTGTGGCGGCTGGCGGTATTGCCGATGGTCGTGGTCTGGCTGCTGTTTTGATGCTGGGAGCCGAAGGGGCCTGGATTGGTACGCGCTTCGTCGCCAGCAAAGAATGGGCCGGGCACGAGTGGGAGAAGCAGGCGGTGGTCGCGGCGGAGGCGGATGATACGATACGGACCAATGTCTACGATCTGATTTATAATCAGCCGTTTCCACAAGGCATCGTGGATCGGATGTTGCGCAACCCGTATATCGAGCAGTGGCAGGGCCGCGATGCCGAGCTTTTCGCGCAGCGCAGAACTCTGCGAGCGCAACTAAAAGAGGCGGATCAGCGAGGCGATACCAGCGTAGCAGGCATTAGCGCGGGCGTGGCCTCCGGGCTGATCCATGATCTGGAGCCTGCCGCCGCGATTGTGCAGCGCATCGTCAGCGAAGCAGAACAGCTACTTAGGACAAAAAACCGGATCTTGGGTCTTTAATAAGAAGATTACTGGGAAGAGGAACAATTGATGGAAAACTGGATTTGTGTCACCTGCGGCGTGCAATTCGCTGCCAGCCAGACGGCTCCGCAAATATGCCCGATTTGCAGCGATGAGCGTCAATATATTGGGTATAACGGACAACGGTGGACGACGCTACCTGCGATGAGGGCAGAGGCTTATCATAATAAGATCAAAGAGCATGAGCCTCACCTGATCGGTATAGGTACAGAACCTGGATTCGCCATTGGGCAACGGGCCTTGCTGGTACAGACCGGGAAAGGAAATATCCTGTGGGATTGTATCAGCTATCTGGATGACGACACGGTGGAAGAGGTCAGACGCCTGGGCGGATTACAGGCGATTGCTATTTCGCACCCCCATTTCTACAGTTCAATGGTGGAATGGTCCCAATGCTTTGCTGCGCCAATTTACCTCCATGAAGCGGATCGCCAGTGGGTCATGAGGCCGGATAGTCGGATCAATTTCTGGTCTGGCGAGACGCTGCCCCTGCTGGACGAGATTACCCTGGTGCGGTTGGGTGGTCACTTCGCTGGCAGCACTGTGTTACACTGGGCAAGCGGGGCTGATGGCAAAGGGTTGCTGCTCACCGGCGATACGATTCAGGTCGTGGCCGACCGCAACTGGGTTACTTTTATGTATAGTTATCCCAATCTTATACCGTTGCCAGCCGCAGAGGTTGCCAGAATACGTGATAGCATCGCCGCCTACCCATTTGAGCGTTTGTATGGAGGATGGTTTGATAGGATAGTAGCGGCTGATGCCAACAACGCCGTCATCAGATCGGCGAATAGATATATTCAAGCTTTGCAGGAGAAACATTGATGGAACAGGTATCGTCTACCCATACTGGTGCAGCGCCCAAATCGCCGGAGCAGATACAAGGCATTATGGAGGAGTTGGGGCGTCTCTATCCCGCCGCGAAATATGATCTGAACTTCTCCACGCCGCTAGAACTGCTTGTCGCGACGCAACTGGCGGCCCAATGTACCGATGCGCGTGTCAATTCCGTGACCGGAGAGCTATTTCGCAAGTATCGCAGCATCGAGGACTACGCAAGCGTGAGCCAGGAAGAGTTCGAGCAGGATATTCAAAAGATAACCTTTTATCGCAATAAGGCCAAGAATATCCGCGCCGCCTGCCAGTACATCCTCGCCCATTATCATGGAGAAGTGCCGCGCACAATGGCGGAGATGGTGAAGATTCCGGGTGTGGCGCGAAAGACGGCCAATGTGATCCTGGGGAACGCTTTTGGCGTCACCGAAGGCGTGATCGTAGATACGCACGTTGGTCGTCTCGTGCGGCGTTTCGGCTGGACGCAGCATGAAGATCCGGTCAAAATTGAGCAGGAGCTGATGGGCCTTATTCCAAAGGAGGAATGGTTGAGTCTGGCCCATCGTACCATCTATCACGGGCGCGCGGTCTGCGATGCACGTAAGCCGCGCTGTGCCGAATGCACGTTGCAAAAGCTCTGTCCGTCCGCTTTTAAGGCATCATAGAAAAATTTCGTCCCGACCTCCCACGATGAATCGGGGAGCTACCGCGCGTCCGCTTTAGCGCCTGTCCTGAAATGTTGTCTGCAATGCTGTCCTCTCAAAGACCATGCGGGAAACGTTCTTCTTCGGGTGAATGCGAAGATTTCGGGTAAGACAGGCAATAAATTGGACGTGCTAAAGCTGGTCGGTACGAAGGGAAGCCTTCCGCTAAGTCCACACTGGCAGGCTGAAAAGCTTTGAGGCAGATTGTGAGCTAGTAGCGTTTAACGCCCTAAAAATGCTATAATAAACAGCGTCTGGCGAAATTGATTTGAGAGGAGCGGGATGAGCAATGGAGCGGATCAACAATTTAGCGACGACCGTTTGACTTATCCTCTGGGAAAGGACGATTTGAGCGAAGATCAGGTCGATGCACTTCCCTTTTCGGAGGAGCTGAACCTGCGCCTCCACAATTTTCCCGTATCTTTGACGACGCTACTTGGCCGAGAGCAAGCATGTGAAACTGCTAACGCTATGTTGCAGCGACCAGAAGTGCGTCTGCTGACTTTGACCGGTACATGCGGTGTCGGGAAGACCCGCTTAGCCCTCGCCATTGCCTCCAACTTTGCCGCTGGCTTTCCCGATGGCGTCTATTTCGTTCCGCTATCGGCCATCCGCAACCCTGATCTGGTAGTGCCGACGATTGCCCAGGTGTTGGGCTTGAAAGAGCCTGGCAACGTTACCTTCCTGGCTAGCTTGAAAAACTTCCTCTCCAACAAGTGCATGGTATTGCTGCTAGACAACTTTGAGCAGGTTATCACCGCGTCTCCTCTGCTCTCAGAGCTGCTGGTAGCGTGCCCTGAAGTGAAGCTATTGCTCACTAGCCGGGAAGTGCTGCGTATCCAAGGGGAATACGAATTTGTGGTACCGCCGTTGCCATTACCCGATCTTATCCACTTGCCCCCAATAGCGGATCTGGCACAATGGCCGGTGATTGCGCTTTTTATGCAGCGTGCGCAGGCGGTTAAGCCCAATTTTCACATGACTGAGGCCAATGCTCACGATATCGCGGCCATCTGCGTGCGGCTGGATGGCTTGCCGTTAGCGGTTGAATTGGCGGCAGCGCGGATCAAGCTATTGCCTCCACAGGCGTTATTGCTCAGATTAGAGCATCGGCTCCAGATCCTGACCAGTGGTAGATCAGACATGCCAGCTCGCCATCAGACGCTACGCGATACGATTGCCTGGAGCTATGGCCTGCTGGACGATCAGGAGCAACGACTCTTCCGCCACCTCTCAGTTTTTACCGGAGGATGTTCGCTAGTCGCAATTGAGGCGATCTGTGTCGCTCTTGGGGATATCACGATCCCTGTGTTGGACGGGGTGTCATCGCTCGTAGATAAAAGCCTGGTTGCGCAGCTTGAACGGGGCGATGATGAGCCGCGCCTATCTTTGCTGGAAACTGTGCGCGAATATGGGGTAGAGCGGATGGTCGCGCATCAAGAACTGGCGTGCATGTGTCATGCCCACGCGCGTTACTATCTTGAACTGGCAGAGGAGGCTGACCAGGCATCCTATGGAGCTGATGCGGCGTTGTGGCTGGACCGACAGGAACTGGAGAATGATAATTTTCGCGCCGCGTTGCGCTGGTCGCTTGAGCAAAAGGAAGCAACACTGGCCTTGAAATTGGCGGCGGCGTTGTCGCACTTCTGGTTTTTG
>DASTZT010000387.1:0-3828 GCA_035764225.1 Ktedonobacteraceae bacterium | reverse complement strand
TGGGGCCTCGCGCTTGCCCTGACGGTAGATGGATTCAGATATCACAATGGCGGCTCAATAGAAAGCACGGATGGCACTCGTTCTGGCGCGGCCAGACGGAGCAGCTCGTAGCCGATGCCAGCCAGCCCAAGCATCAATCCTGGCGTCTCGACTCCCAGCGGCACACCAGCGACCCAGCCGAATTCGTCGATGCTGTCCAGCACCATCGCGGTTGCCGCCCGCAATTGCTCGTGGTAGCGCGGTTCGTCGAGGGCCTGGGTCGCGCCCAGCAGCACGTCGAGATTCCCCAACGCCCCGTGACAGAGCGAGTGGTTTTCGTTCAGCCCCTCCGCCATGATTTTGTTGATGGCGATCTCGATCTCCTGCGAGAGCATGGCGTCTTTGAGATGTGGCAAAAGCGCCAGGCGGCTCAAGCCAATGCCCGATGCGCCGTGACACCAGGCGATCATCTTAGGTTGACGTGTCTGCGCTTCATCATTCTGTGCGTCGCTTTTGGCATTGGCACGCGAGGAGGGGGTAAGGCGCAGATCCTGCCAGTTGTGTTTCTCTGGCACGAAGAGGCTGCGATCATAGGCAAGCGCCTCCAACGCAGTTTGCCAATAGCTTTCTTCCCCACTAACGGCTGCCAGCTTGAACAGGCTCAGAGCAATGCCGGAGGTGCCGTGAGCAAAGCCGCCTAAGGGCTTCTCATGCTTGATCGTGACCCAGGCGATCCCCTCCGACATCGCCTGCTTTGTTGCTAGCAGATGATCGCCGCAGAGGCGTGCTAGCTCAAGCAGGCGAGGAGAGGGAGAGACGGCGTGAAGGTTTAATAGCGTGAGTAGACAGCCAGCCGAGCCGCTGATGATGTCGCGATGCTCGTCTTTGGAGATCAAAGGTGGCAAGAGTTCAGCCAGGGCTGCCGCCTCTTGCAAAAGGTCAGGCTCGTTCCAGAGCTGGCCCAGGTGCGTCAGGAGGTAGATGACTGAACCTATGCCGTCAAACATCCCCATGTTGATAAGGTTGAGGTACTGCTTCTGTTGCTCGGTCTGAGAGCGGACGGAGGCCAGGGCGAGCTTTGCCAGCGCGGTGTAGCGGGCTTCTCCGGTGATCGCACCGAGATAGGCTAAGAAGAGCGCGATGCCACTGGTGCCACTGTAGAGGTCGATATCGGTTGGCAGCAGGCTCCAGGCGCTTTCGTTGACCACGCTGACGCCTAGCCAGCTCGCGCCATAGTCGTTGCTGGCCACCAACTCTTCCAGGCGCTTGCCAACGGCGCTGGCGGCGGCCATCAGGCGCTCACGACTGACCGGTTGCTGGGAGGGCTTGACGAGCAAGGATTTGCCGGTGATCCGCTCTGGACCCATCAGCAGCGTCGAGAGCGCGGCTTCGATGACCCAGAGTTGGCGCGAGAGATCCTGTTCATTGAGCATGGTGAGGCGTTGCTTGACCAGCTCCATGCTTGGCTGATCGAAGAAGTCGGGCAGGGCCTCGCCTTCGGAAGTGAAGATGGTACGGCTCGCGGGCGTGGTGGTAAACATGGGAATGTCGCCGCGCAACAGGTCAAACCGCTCGGCGGCAATCACTCTGGCGAGGTACGGACGCAGGGGCGCTTCGCGCCACAAATAATCAAAATAGCGTTCGCGTTCAAGGGCGTCGCGCAACAGGTCGGGATGGAAGCTTTCCTGCAATAACTTGGCATAACGTTGCGTCGGACGCAGCACCAGGCGAATCTCGTCATCGGCGAAGCGTGGCAGCATCTCTTCGGCTAAAGCAACCCGCAGCTCGCATAAAAGCCGGTACATGCTTGTGAAGCCGCTGATGATGTCGGCGCGATAATCGAGTACGTTTACGTCGTTGCCATTGAGCCTGGGGCGATTCTGCTTGCCGGGGATCTCTTTGCGCTCGCGCACGAGGGTCATCTGATCGGTTCCGGCTGCATTCCACTTTGGGAGCGCATTGGGTGTCATCTGCCCTTCGTGGCCGCCTAAGCCGCTCAGATCGACGCCGATGTTATCCTTGTTCGACCAGATGCGATACGGTAATAGCCCGACGCGAAAGACGGACTGATCCATCGCGGTCATGCCGAGGTAGTAGGGCTGCGTCGGATCGCCGCCGTCCACCTGAGGGTGAAAGAGAGCCTCCAGATCGACCAGGAAGGGGTGTTCGCCAGCAGCAATCAGGTTTTCGACGTGGCAATCGGCGGCGTTCAGGGCGTACAAAAGGGCCAGGTAACTGCCCTGACGCGCGTAGAAACGAGCGACCTCCTCTTGCGAACCGCAACTGTACGCGCTGATGAACTCGGACCAGCCATAGCCGTCGCGGGCTAGCAGCTTCATGGTGCGGAAGGTGGGCTGAGCGCCGCGCTCGTTCAACCAGGTGAGTAGCTGCTGGAAATGTACGTCGATGGTGAGCGATTTGGGTTTGTAGAGCAGTTGCAGGCCCGAACTGAATTTGCAGATCAGCACGCCGTGTCCCTTGCGATGGAGATCACCCACGCCTCCACGCACATCGATCAGCTTGCCAGGGTCATGCTCTGGCGAAAAAGTGGCGCAAATCTCGGTCCAGTCGGCACACAGATGCGTGAGCAATTCCTGGGCAAAGCTGGCCCAGTGCTCGATGGTGACGACCAGTTGACGAGCGAGCACGGGATATTCTTCTAAGAGTGCCAGGATCTTCTCTTCCTGACTGAGCTGGCGCACAAAGTCGGCAAAACGCGCTTCCGCCGTCTCGCCTGTAAGCTGGTTTTGCAGGCGAGCAACATGCATCTCCAGCACGAATGTTTTGGTGAAGAGGCCGAGAATTTGTTCGGGCAAATAAGCAAACAGCGCCTGCACAATCTGTTGCGGGTCAAAGGGCAGCACGTCGTACTGCTGGCGAAGTTGCTGGATGGCTTGTGAGAGTTGCACGCAGCTTCGTTCCAACAAGGGCAGAAGGGGCTGCAAATAGAGCGGCATTGTTGCAGGCCCACTGCTTTCCCCCTCGGTGGCGAGCGTCGGTTGCTTGCCTGCATAGTGCTCGAAGGCGTCTTTGAGGGCCGCAAGCCAGGCAGGCTGAGGGGATGTGCTCAAGTAGCGGGCCTGTAGAACGGAAATTGGTTCGGCTAGCAGAGAGGTAAGCTCTTCTTCAGTCAGGGCATCCATGCTGAGTCGTTCCGCGAAAAACTCTTCCTGGTCGAAAGGTTTTTTGGCTTTCCAGGCTTGCAGGCGACGTTGCGCCCTCTCAGCGGTGGACGAAGGGACAGAGGAGACAGCGTGCTCGGAGCGGTTGAGTGTTGCGATGCGCTCACGTAGCGAAAGTGCGTGATACCAGGAGGGTTCTTGCCAACGTGGCACCATCGTTGGCGCAATCTGTCTTATGTCCATGTTCTCAGCCCGTTACCCTTTCTTGAAGCGCTTCCCTTGCTATCAAACCAGGGTGGTCGGGGCGCATAAGTGGACGCCCCAACCCACCACTAGCGAAGATCGCTGGTTGTTAGCAAATCACGCTGTTGATACAAACGCTGATTAGCTGACAGATGGTCTGTGCGCCACCGCCGTTACCACCAACGACGTTGAGCAGGTCTTCCTCGGTCAATTCGACCTGGCCAGCAGGATTCTCTGGGAGCAGGGCCTTCTCTTCGGCGCTGAGGGTCTCACGATATTCGCTGTCTTTCCATGCGCGGATAGTATTCATGTTGATTTTCCTTTCGCCATGCATCACATGACATCTCGGTTAACAAGTAACAACTGCTTCCAAGATGGAAGCGAAGATCGCTGGTTGTTAGCAAATCACGCTGTTGATACAAACGCTGACTAGCTGGCAGATGGTATTTGCACCGCCGCCATTGCCACCAACGACGTTGAGCAG
>DASTZT010000386.1:0-4922 GCA_035764225.1 Ktedonobacteraceae bacterium | reverse complement strand
GGTATGGCTCACGACCACCTCATCGGCATAGATCATGCTGAAACGCCCGGTTTTGATGTTCTGTTCCTGGCTGAGGGTGAGCAGCACATAGAGGAATTTCTCATCGGTTTTGAGCATTTCTACGAATTCCATAATGCCGCGATTGGCGATGTTCAACTCACCATCGAAGCGATACGCTCTTGGATCGCTTTCGACGCCGACTTCGCCAATAGTAGAGAGGTCAATGCCGCCTACTAGCTCGCTGATATCCTGGCTCTTTGGGTCAGACGGCGTGAAGGTTCCGATGCCAATACGGTATTTCTCGCTAAAGGCGATGCGCTTGATCGGAACTTCCTCGATGCGACCATGATACTGATTATCGATCATATAACGGCAATGAGGACACAGGTCACCTTCGATGTAGAGGCCGAACTCGTTTTCAACATCGGCACGCAAATCGTGGGGAATCAGGTGGAGAGGTTCCTCGTGCATCGGGCAATCCTTGATCGCATAGATCGCCCCCGCATTAACACGGCTATACGCCTCCAAGCCACGCTTGAGCAGATAGACGATAGTAGACTTACCACCGCCGACCGGCCCCATCAGCAATAGCACACGCTTGCGCACTTCCAGGCGCTGGGCGGCAGAGTGGAAGTAATCAACGATCTGCTGTAGCGGCTTTTCAATGCCGAAAATTTCTTGAGTGAAGAACTTGTAACGTGGTTCTCCAGTGCGGGTCGTCTCGACGCCCGCATCCATAATCATATGATAAATGCGCTCATGGGAAAGATGCGAGACCGAGGGATTCTTACACACAATTTCGAAGTATTGCGCGAAGGTGCCTTCCCACATGAGTTCTCGTTCACGATCTCGATATTCTTCTAACCGCTTCACCAGATCCATGGTTCACCCTCTCTCTGTTGTATGACTGAGCGATGTCTAGATCACGCTAGCCCCCGCCCTATTCCATAGGGAGCTATCTCTAAGGACATCATGCTTTCATGCTAATATTCTTACACTTGACAGCCGGGAAAACGCACTCCATAACCGGGCAAGGAGTAATGCCACGCGTGCTTCTAATAGGCTCAGGTCTCCAACATCAATCATATTCTGCTTGAACAATGAGATGCCAAAAGACCAAAGGGCCAGTCTCTTGCTCGATATCCAATGCGAGAGAGCCAGCCCTTTCCTACGTTTCGGTGTATCTTTCTGGTTGAAACCTGCTTTGACCTGGAACCAATCCTCAAATTGGACACGCAGGACTAGAGTTGAAAGATGCATTGTCGTGATACTCTCGCAATGTTCCAAACTGTCCTTTCCCATTCTTGAAGTATATCTGGTAAGAGACGAACCACACTGATAATCATGCAGATTGCCACCGCTCCTCAAAACACTGCCGCAAACATCCACTCTTCCAACAGGTATAAGCTCATTATAGCATATTTCTGGTGGGAAGTTAATAGGCTATTCTGTGTCTTCTCTAATTTATTCCATCGGCCTGTAGAGCTTATCCATAAACCTTTATTGCCCGTTTGTTTGCTTTTTTGTTGTATGAATTGCCATATATTTCTAATCTTTGTGAACATTATTTCATTATTAGCAGGACACAATCTGTCCCCCTATCAATTCCCAGTATTCTAGCGGCATTATCATTGCACACCGCCACAGCGACATAGCCTGAGCTATCACCATAGATGAATGGGAGCTTCGCCCTCTCATTGCCTGAGGCCCCAGCAAAAAAACGACTGCGCTCAGTTATTATGACATTGGATGTCGTGAATGTTAACTGTATAGTGGAACTGTTAAACAGCTCAGGAACCAGAGCTAACGGGATATTGGTGATCAGATTACCAAATTGATCGACATGTACTATACTGGCAGTCACGCGTTCACCTTGCCGTGTAGCGCGTGCTATAGGAAGGCTCTCTAAAGAAGAGGGATCGATGGCCGTTCCCACCGTGGTCAGCGATACACCGAGCGCCAGATGGGCCGCAACCGGTGAAAACACGTCGCGCCCATGAAAGGTAGAGCTAACCTGTGGCAAATGGTAGACAGGGTTTGATAACGCGACGACCTCATGGAGCACCTCTTCAGCCAACACGTAGCCGAACAAACCATTATCAGGCCCGACAAAAAACCAGTTGCCCGCATGGAGAACCACTGGACGACGCGCACTGCCGACCCCAGGATCAACCACACACACAAAAACAGTTCCCTTTGGGAAATAGCGGTAAGAGGTGCCTAGCACCCATGCGCCCGTGAAAATATCTTGAGGTGCAATACTATGCGTAATATCAAGCAACTGAACGCCCGGTGCAATACCTAGCACCACCCCCTTCATCACCCCAACGTAGCCATCAACCAGGCCGAAATCGGTCATAAAAGCCACCACAGGACGAGCCAATGGAGCAACAGGTGGCTCAACCTCATGCAAATAGTGCTGTGACATATGCTTTACACTCCTTCACTTTTTATGCACTTCGCAAGCTCATCAACGGTACATACGCTCAGGATCACCTCGGCCATAGCACAAAAAGCGTACATAGTACATACTACTCTGTACTCCTTCTTTTTGAAAGTGTCCGCATAGTTACTAATTTTCAAAAATTTTGCGTCAATAGTCACATTCTCTATGAAATTAGCAAAAATGTATGCTATACTAGCCCAGTATTGATAAGCTTTCCGAAGAGCACAGGCGACGCACAGAGAGATAGGTGGTAGGGCAGCGTAAATGAGGAACCACAGCTTACCTTGCGGAATCGAAGTAGAATACGTGCAACGAACCGGGGTGAAGTAGGCATGAATATTAGCACGAGTGGACCACAAATACTCTTTTTTGAGCGCGATCAACAGATGACAGCGCTGCTGACAAGCGAATTCCAGCTTGCAGGCTACGAGTGTTACACAGCACGGACGGCAGTAGAAGTCTTCGATGTTATAGCACGCAATTCGATACAACTCGTTCTTATTAATCTTGCTCAGGCAGCAACATCACGGCACGAATTTTGGGTAGCTCTAGAGACCCAGAGACGCGGACGCGGCATCCAGGTGCTTTCTTTTCGCTGCTCCAATCTTGCAGGTTATGGTCCTATCGATCCTGAAGAACGCCCGCAAGAGGTGATGGCAGATATGGAAGTCGATGGGATGCAGGGGTTGATACGCCTTATGGAGACGGTACGTGTACGCGTTCCAACCGCAGACGCCCCGGCCAGCAGCCCTCAACAGCTTCCCAAATCAACGATACCATTACCAATCGTGCCTCCATCCCCCCCAATACAACAAAACGCTGCTCCCTGGGCATCATCAATGCCAACCGGCCTTTTACCATCCCGGAACGGGATGTCGTTCCAGGCTGAGTCTCCACCCGATGATCCCCCCCGCTCAGGAACTCAAAAACCCTATTATGCCACTCTTCCCCAGAACCAGAATGCCGTCAACCAGTCTATGCCGCCCGCCTCGCCTGCGCCCATTCGGGCACAGGCAGCCACATCGATGCCTCAAACATCAATGTCGGGCAAAGGGGCAGCAGGGATCGGTAAACCATCCTACGTCGAAAAAATTCGTGCTGTTCTTTATCCCAATCAGCGAACCTGGAGTTCGCAAGGAAAATCGAGTTCATCAACAATGCCAGATAATAATAATAAAATAGATATCCAGATTTCAACGCAACAGAACATGCCCACAAACCCCGGTTCTGTTGAGACGCCAATCTTACAGCGTCTTGCGAACGGACAAACGGAGTCCAGCCTGGCCCAGCTTTCACGTATGGTCCAGGAACGCAAAATGCCTGCAAGAGAATATACAAATAGTAGTGCCGCCTATCACCCTCCCGAAAAGACACAGTTCGGACAGCAGGGTGGTACCCAGGCATCTCATATGGCGAATGGGCATCCTCCCTATCAGCCCGACAGGACGAGCTATGTTCCGGCTACTGCTCGACCAGCGCAATATCCAGAGAACTTCAATGCCATACCTTTGCGTGCATCGCCGATTCAGGATCTGCCAGGCGAGCGTAATGCCAATGGACAGGGAAATACAGACAGTTTAAGGCGGCCTGATGTGCTTTCCCGTACCAATTACGGGCAACAATCCACGCCGATGCCATCGTTATCATCCATTGCAACAACAAAGCCAACATCCCCCACTTCTCCTTTTCATGCGACACCGCCTCCTGCGCTAAAATCAGCGTCATTGACGCCGATCCCGCCGCATGTCGAGGCAAAAGAGAAGATTACGGACATGTTATCGCACCAGAAAATCGAGGAGAGGAAGAAAGTTGGCAAACGCGTCCTTGTAGAGCAGCAAACAGAGGACACGCCGGACCGACCTCGCCAGGATGATGTCACGGAGGCGGAGGAGGTCGGGAATAATGCCTTGCTCATGGATATTATGCAAAGCCTGCCCCCGATGCCACCACCATCGGTTCAACCACCACAGGCGCTGCAGCCGCAGGTATTGAATGGTCGAGCCACGCGTTCGCTCGGTAGTGTGCTGATCGCTGGCCATCTTGTTCCACAGAGCCGATTAGAAGTCGCAGAAAATATTCAAAGAATGTTGTGTGGAGTGGATTTAAATTACCAGTTGGGTGAAATTTTGCTTATGTTTAAATTACTTACACCTGATCAGTTATTAGCTGCGAGTCTTGTGAGCTTTGGTCTCATTACTACCACGCAAATTAGCGCCCTCGGTCGTATTCGCCAGGAGCTACACGCGATGGGACTGGAGTACGATCTGGAGAATCTTTTGATCCTTTTCAGGATCTTGACCCCGGAACAGCTCCGCGAAGCCAAGTCGAGCTGGCAGGGCTAATGAATAAGCGGGGCAGGGCATCTGTGCGAGATGCCCTGCCCCGCTTGATTTTCCTGACTGGAGCGGTCTTAGATTCCCGCGAAGAGATCGTCCTCAGGTAGGGGCGAATCGACGCGGGATTGGGCCAGGATGTA
>DASTZT010000385.1:0-2699 GCA_035764225.1 Ktedonobacteraceae bacterium | reverse complement strand
CAACCCGATGCAACCGGCAGCATTGCGACAAATTCGTCAGGTGGTAGCCGCCGGACGCAAACAGGGGAAAACCGTCGCGGTCTGTGGCGAGATGGCAGGCGACCCTGTGCTTGCACCACTCCTGGTGGGCCTGGGAGTGGACGAACTAAGCATGGCCCCCACAGCCATTCCGACGGTAAGAGCCGCGCTTGAGAAATTTTCCTTGCAGCAACTTAGCGAGCTAGCGGAGCAAGTCTGTCAGGCCAGCACGGTAGAAGAGGTGGCAAAGCTTTGCGCAGGCCTACAACAACGCTAGCTCTCCTGCTGATTGCACCGCAACCACGATATCGCGCTTTTTGATGACGCGATCTACCGCATGGGCAAACTGCGTATATGGCGGCTCATTCAATACTCGCAGTTTGCTATGTTGCTCTATCAGCTCAACCATAGCCGTGCGTTCGATGCGCGTCGCGTTCCAGGCCAGCGCCAACGAACCGCCCGGCAGCAGCATACGCTCCCATACAGGCAGCGATTCGCTAAGCAGACTGGCAATCTCGCCAAAATGTTGAATGCCATAGGGCAGATCGCCCACGATAGCATGCATATGTGGCCCACCTGCCACCTCGCGCATATGCAGTGTAGCTTCACGCGTATTGCCGTGAGCCAGCACCAGCGTCCGAGTTTCCCCTTTGCTTCCAATCTCAAACTGATAGCGGCGTCCAGCTTTACGGGAGCGTTCATCGATTTCTTTATAGCGTATACCCTCACTGGCAAGGTATTGCCTGACAAAAACCGCCGTAGTTTCCACATCCTGGCGTTCAAGCTCAATGCCAAAAGCATCGTAGCCATAAGCCAATGCCAGAAAAAGCGTCGTACCCCCACCAGCCAATGGATCAAGGATTCTCAGCCGTTGCGCATATTGCTCACGATAGCTGCCAGCAAAAAGGGCTACATTCAACAAGACGCGAGTAAAAACCTCATTGGTCTTGCCACGATAGCGCCGCGCCTCCGCCATCTCCAGCGGCACAAAAGGGGTAAACTGCGGCTCCATTGGACGCAAGAGCGGTCCCGCCACTTCTCCAATCCGCTCAAAATACTCATAGACCTCGCTCACCGCCCCCAGGCGAAAGAGCGTATGCTGCATCTTTGAGGATGAGATACGGTCAGCATCAAGCGTCACCAGCAGATAGCCCTGGCCCGCCAACGTAATCGAGACGACATCATCGATAGCCGTTGCTAACGGGCTGGCAAGCAACTCAGGGGCAGCCAGGGAGGCCGTCATATGCGCATATTGCGTTGTGCGTTGCGGCGTAATTTTAAGGGCAAGTTTCATGCACACGAGTATAGCATAGAGAACAAGCCCTCCCCATACCACATAGGCATGATATAATAAAATTCGTACGAAAATGGGTGGATACATCACCCGGCTAAGAACCGAAAGCGGTGAGCAATGGCAGTCGAACGTAGCACATACTATGAACAGATGAGCTTTGAGGCCTATCTCGCGCTTATTGCGCAGGACTCTGAGCACGCCTATGAATATCTCGCTGGTCGCGTCTATATGATGACTGGTGGCAGTCCCGATCATGCGATCATCGGTTCCAACCTCAACGGCTTGCTACAAAACTTCTTGCGCGGTCGTCGCTGCATTGTCTACAATTCAGATGTTTACGTACAACTCTCTGAGCATTACCGAGTCTGTCCCGACGTGACGGTGAGTTGCGATCCACGAGATCGAGGCGCGCAAGATGTCATTCGCTATCCCTCAGTAGTGGCCGAAGTCCTCTCACCCGCCACCGAGGCGCGTGATCGCGGCCAGAAATCTCTACAGTACCGTTTGTGTCCCAGCATTCAAGAATACCTGCTAATCAGCTCCGAGTTTCCCCTCGTCGAAGTTTTCCGCCGTGAGAAACAGGGTTTCTGGTCACTCTATACGCTGGGATTGAACGATACCATTGAACTGAATAGCCTCGGCCTTCGCTTCTCCGTCGCCGACCTCTACTACAATACCTCTTTTTTAGAAGCAAACGAGTGAGACAAATTCGCCACCAATCGAGCCTTCTCTGTTATTGAGGAGTAACTCCAAGACAGTCATTCGTCACCCAGCCATTCAAGGCGTCAAAAGGATACGCACGAATATTGCGCATATCGTGATCGGCGCTCGTCTGCGTCACATTACCTGCCTGTATCTCCTTCTCGTATGCGGCCTGATATGTGGCAATCACAAAGGCCCTCCACGCGTCGGAAGACATCCCCTGCTGCGTAGCCAGCGAGTCAATAGCGATACCCGACTGCAACTTCGTTGTGAGCTGATCGACCGAGAGGTGTAACCGCTGAGCGACCTGCTGCCTGATATCGTTTGCGACCGTTGGTGGCGTCCCCTTGCCGCCGGAAGTTCCTGCTTGCGTGGTCGCGCTAAAATGCGGATTTGTGCTGACTGAGGTAGGCGGTAATGATTGCTTCGCAATCACCAGCCAAGCGAACAGTCCTCCTCCCACGAGCAGTAGCGCAACAATGATGAGGAGAAGAAGGGGCCAGCTTTTCCTCTGCCGCTGTTCCTGTTCAGGCATATTATACGCTTCCATTATTTTTTCCTTTCTCTGGTGAAGAATTATTCATAGTGCAGAATACTGCTGATGCGCATACGCGAGGCGGCAAGGGCCGGACCAACGCTCGCCACTATCGTCACAACGAGGATGAAGAGTAATGTACTGAGCACA
>DASTZT010000384.1:0-3204 GCA_035764225.1 Ktedonobacteraceae bacterium | reverse complement strand
GACTATTCAGCCACAAGGCACAGGAACCCCCGAAGCTTGTCTGTTCCAGGGGGTACAACACTGGCGCAAATGCTGGCGTGTTCCTCGCTATGCCTACCTGACAGAGGCCGATAATCGTCTCTTACTTGATCTTGAAAACCCGTTGATGGTCACGGAACTGTTCGAATCGCTCAAAAGGCTGAAAGAAGGACAGCAAGTCACGCTCCAGGAACTCCTTCCCGATTTCGAACATCTCTGGCTCACAGATGTACAAGGCGCTCCCTATTTTTCTGAGATCGTGGTTCCTTTGCTCCGACGAGACGCGTTCGCGTCCCAATCGTCTACCACTCGCCAGGCCAATACAGATGCATTCCATAATGACTCGCCTCTTCAGACGAGCAATACTATTTCTTACTCTCACGCCGTTTCTCAGCAAGTGCGAGTCTTCTCTCCAGGTGATGTCTGGAATTACGTGAAACTCTACTGTACACCTGCACAGCAGGAAGAGATTATTGCGAGTCCTCTACGCGACCTTATCCGACAACTGCGCGAACGGCAGTTGATTGATCGTTGGTTTTTTCTTCGTTATGCTGATCCCCAGCCCCATTTGCGCCTCCGCATCCATACTCACGCAAGCGAGCAGATCCAGGCTGCTCTTCACTTGTTGCTTTCCTGGAGTCGTCAACTTGCTGCAGGAGGCTTGATCCAGCGATTTGTTCTTGATACGTACGAACGAGAAGTTGCCCGGTATGGAGGCCCTGCAGCTATTGATCTTCTGGAAGAGGTTTTCAGTGTTGATAGTGACATTTGTAGTAGCATCGTTGCTGCCCAGTATATACACCGCTTGACTCTAGAGCCTCTTGCTATTGCCGTCGCCAGTCTGGATCGCTTTTTTGCTGTTTGGGGTTACGATAGAGAGCAACGTCTTCAGTGGCTTCGAAGACGAGTTGAGAAATATGCGTTCCGCAAGGAGTTCCATTCTAAACGCAAACACTATTGTGAACTTCTCGTTCCCTGTGAGAAATATGCCGACGCCGAGTTAACTACTCAGCGTGCTCTTCTTTACGAACTAATGGCCCCTTTGGAGAACCAGCTTCCTCCTCTAGTTACACAGATACGTCATTTTGCTCAAACAGGCCAACTTTGGGTAGCGGAAGAAGATCTCCTGGCGAGTCTGGCTCATATGCATAAGGTGCGCCTCCTTGATCTGGATACTCACAAAGAACAACAGATGTATGCATTTTGGCATCATGCCCTAGAAAGTATACGGCTACGCCAGCGAGAGCATCAGAGCTAAAGAGTTAGCGAAATTAGGAGGAGCGTTTTAAACAGCGATAGCGATCACCTCGCACGCTCAGTGCGAAAAAACCGCTATCGCCATTATCAGGAAAAAGCTTGCGAGCCAGGATGATGGAAAGCTCTATTGCGCGATCTTTGCCGTCATGGTGCGTCGGTAGCGCCCGGCGATCATTTCGCCCATGCCGATGGCGGCCAGGCCGATCAGCAGGTGGATCACCTGGATGATCCAGTGCAGCGAGCCTCCCAGGAGTTGCGTCTGGGTCAGGCCGATGATCGGTACAACGATGGCCAGGACGATGGCAGCTATGCCTATCCCTAGACCACCTTTAACGGTCATGATAACGCCGCCCAGGATCAATAGAGCGAGCGTGACAATAATGCCCAGTAGCATATGAATGGGAACCAGAGTGCCCCTGGTATCGCTGGTCCAGAAAATGAGGCCCAGAATGAGCGCAAGCAGAGCGGCAATACGTAATACATTGACGGTGATACGTACAAGCATGTGGGTGTGTTCTCCTTAAGCTGTTGATGAAATAATAAGCTTTTCGTATTTTACCATACCGGGCCGCTTTACAAACGCGGCCCGCCAGGAGAAGAAGCTTCAATCGTTACAACATTTTTCTGGCTTTCCTCTACCTTTTCCTGGGCAGGCTGGCGATGAATGGTCATGGTGGGAATAGCTATAACGGCTGCCAGCAAGACGAGGCTGCCACCAGCGATAAATGGCATGGCGGGTCCGCCAAAAGCATAGGCGCTACCGGCTGCTACCGGTCCGACGATTCTCCCCAGGCCCCCGACGCCTTGCGCGAGTCCTAGCGTTTCGCCCTGCGCCTCGGCTGGGCTGGCGAACGAAAGCAGCGTTGATATCAACGGCGTGACCGCGCCATCGCCCGCGCTTAAAATGCCCAGCGCGATCAGAAGTATTGCCAGTTGCGTGCTAAAAGCTAATAAGGTCAGCCCGACTGCTAGCATTACCAGACCAGCAATCATGATTGCCTGCTCTTTCCAGCGTTTTACGAGCTGTCCCACCAGGCCGCCCTGCATTATCACAATGATGATGCCAACATAGGTGAAGATATAGCCGTTCTGCGCTGCTCCCCACCGGAAAGTGTGCTGGGTGAACAGCGGAAAGGTTGCCTCCATAGCGGTGAAGGCGATGGTAAAGATCAGGTTAATCACGATCAGGCGCACAACGACGGGATAATGTAGCACGCTTGTTATCCCCGCCAGCAATCCGCCTCTGGTGTGGCCTGATCCTCCCTCCACAGCCTGACGGTTGAGCGTTTCTGGCAGGAAGAGGAGCACGAGCAAGGCATTGAGAGCAGCTACCCCGGTTGCGGCCCAGAAAGGAACAGCAGGACCGAGTGGGGCCAGCACGCCGCCCAGCGCGGGTCCAATCACAAAGCCTAAGCCAATCGAGGCTCCAATCAACCCCATCCCTTTGGCACGCTCCTGTGGCGCGGTGACATCAGAAACAACCGCCTGGGCTGAGCCGATATTGGAAGCTCCCAATCCACCGATGAAACGGGCAAGCAATAAGATGGGAAGTGACCATGCGATGGCTGAGAGCGCCAATGAGGCTCCTTCGATCAGTAACGATGTGAAAATGATCGGCTTGCGCCCATAACGATCCGAGAGCCTTCCCAGCAGTGGCGTGAAAATGAATTGGGCCAATGCATACACAGTGAGAATCAGTCCGACGCCCACAGGATTAGCGCCCAGTCGCTGCGCCCAAAATGGTAGTAAAGGGAGGATCAGGCCAAAGCCGGTGAAATCGATCAAAATGGTCAGAGCCATCAAAAACAATGGCCCTTTGCTTTGTTGCTTCATAAAGCTCTACCCCATTAATGCAAGTTAAGTCAAATTTGACTTGAATGTCAAAAAAAACGTTATACCTCCCATTTGCATAAGGGAGATTGTCCCTGA
>DASTZT010000383.1:0-8563 GCA_035764225.1 Ktedonobacteraceae bacterium | reverse complement strand
ATATACCTGTGGTGGTGAACAACCTTCAGCATGTAGCAGCATCTGAGCAAGCTTCAATGGTTTTGCAACTGGCAACGCAAGAGCTTCAGCGTCCTTTTGATCTAGCGTGGGGGCCACTATTGCGAGCTATGGTATTCCATCTGAACGCTGAGGAATACATTTTGCTGCTAGCGATGCATCATATCATTGCTGATGGCTGGTCTATCAGCCTGCTGCTCCAGGAATTTGCCACCCTCTACGAAGCGTTTTTGATCGGGGAGTCTGTAGCTCTGCCTGATCTTCCTCTCCAGTTTGGCGATTTCGCGGCGTGGCAACGGGAGTGGCGACAAAGTGAGCTTATCAACGAACATCTCTACTATTGGAAGCAGCAGCTCGCAGGCGCTCCCACTACGCTGACGCTACCAACCGACCGTCCTCGCCCGGTGCAAGCGACGCATCATGGAGCCATGCACACTTTTGCCTTGTCGGCAGAGCTGAGAGCGCAGCTAAAGGCATTGAGCCAGCAGGAGAACGTCACTTTATATATGACGCTGGTAGCCGCCTTTCTGGTCTTGTTGCAGCGTTATTCCCATCAGGATGATCTTTTACTTGGCACGACTACTGCCGGTCGCACTTTCGCGGAAACGCAGTCTGTGTTCGGCTACTTTATCAACACGCTAGTATTACGCACTGGCCTGTCGGGTAATCCTACCGTTCAAGAGCTTTTGAGGAGAGTGCGTGAAGTCACGCTGGCAGCCGATGCTCATCAGCATCTGCCCTTCGATATGTTGGTGAGAGAGCTGCAACTGGAGCGCACTCCAGGTCAGAGTCCGCTCTTCCAGGTCTTTTTAACCCTGGACCCTCCCTTACCAGAGCTTGCTCCAGGATACGACTCCAGGCAACTTGACCTCGCCACGGGCGCGAGCAAATTTGACCTTTCGCTTGAGCTTGCTGATTGCTCAACGGGTATCATCGGTCATCTGGAATATAATAGCGACCTTTTTGATGCTTCCACCATTGTACGTATGGCCGGGCATTGGGAAACGTTGTTGCAAGCGATGGTCGATGATGCTACCACGCGCATAGCCGAACTCCCGTTGCTAACGGATGCCGAACGCCAACAAATCCTTGTCGAGTGGAACTCCACTCAGATCCCCTATTGCAGAACCGACACGTTGCCACAACTCTTTGAGGCCCAGGTTGAACGCACGCCGGATGCGATTGCTACGGTGTTTGATGATACCGCGTTGACCTATGGGAGCCTGAACGCCCAGGCCAATCAGGTTGCTCGCTACCTCCGAGAGCGTGGTATTCGAGCGGGAACGCGTGTTACAATTTGCTATGAACGCTCGCACGAGCTTATCATCGCGTTGCTTGGCATTCTTAAAGCGGGCGGCATCTACGTTCCTCTTGATCCAGCTTACCCTGTCGAGCGTCTGGCCTTTATGTTAGCGGACTCGCAGGCCGCTATGCTGATTACTCAACAGCACTTGTTGCAACGCCTTTTTTGCACGATGGCGGGTGGTGCTCCTGGCCTGGAGAGTTGGCGCAATAACACGGTCTGCCTGGATCGTGAATGGCCAACAATCGCGCAAGAGCAGCAGGAAAATCTTACCTGCCTTATCGATGGGGAGAGTCCCGCTTACATGCTCTACACTTCTGGCTCGACAGGCACGCCAAAGGGAGTGTTAGGCACCCATCGCGCCGCGCTCAATCGCTTCAATTGGATGTGGCGCACATATCCTTTTGCCCCAGGTGAAGTCTGTTGCCAGAAGACAACGTTGAGCTTTGTAGACGCGGTGTGGGAGATTTTTGGACCCTTGCTACAAGGTATAAAGACGGTGGTCATTCCTGACGTGATAGTCAAAGATCTCTCGCAGTTCCTGCAAGTGCTTGCCGCCCATGCCATCACACGCTTTGTGCTGGTCCCTTCGCTTTTGCGCGCTCTGCTCGACGTTGAGGCCGCGCCAGATCAGCATTTACCTGATCTCAGGTACTGGATTTGCAGCGGAGAAGCTCTGCCTCTAGAACTGGCCCGACGTTTTCAACAGCAGCTACCCGCTCGCCTGCTGCTCAATCTCTATGGCTCATCTGAAGTCGCCGCTGATGCGGCCTGTTACGAGGTAAAAATCGCCACGCAGCTTGCCACTATCCCTATTGGGCGTCCGATTGATAATACCCAGCTCTACTTACTAGATCAACGTATGCAGTTGGTCCCGATAGGCGTTCCGGGCGAGTTGCATATTGGTGGAGATGGGCTGGCCCTGGGCTACTTCGACCGTCCGGCACTGACGGCAACAAAGTTCGTTCCCCATCCTTTTGGTCATGAACCGGGAGCGCTCCTTTATAAGACTGGCGATTGGGCGCGTTACTTGCCTGATGGCACTATCGAATATCTGGGTCGCCTGGATCATCAGGTGAAAATTCGTGGCATGCGGGTCGAACTGGGGGAGATCGAGGCTGTGCTGAAGCAGCATTCCGCGATTCGCGATGCTATCGTCCTTGTCTACAAAGCGGTGCCAGATGAGAAGCGTCTCGTTGCCTACGTTGTTCTCCACGAAGGACAGATGATAGCAGACGATGATAGATTGCGAGAGCACCTTGCTCAACGCTTGCCAGCTCATATGCTACCATCCGTCTATATTCAGCTTGACGCGCTCCTGCTCACACCGAACGGCAAAGTGGACCGCCGCGCGTTACCAACCCCTGATCCGGCCCGGAGAGCCGCAACAGAAAGCTATGTTGGCCCTCAGCTCGCGATCCATCACCAGTTGATACAGATCTGGGAAGAGCTACTGAACGTGCAGCCTGTCAGCATTCGCGACAACTTCTTTACCTTAGGAGGGCATTCCTTGCTGGCAGCTCGCCTGATGGCACGCATTGAACGCGTATGGGGCAAGAAGCTGCCACTCTCCGTACTCTTTGCAGGGGCCACGATAGAACATCTGGCAACCGCTTTGCTGAGCGGAACCAGCTCAGGTAACAGCCGCACCCCCATTGTTGCCGTCAATGCAGGTGGCACGAAACGTCCATTTTTCTTCTTGCACGGTGATTGGCAGGGGCAGGGCCTCTATTGTTTGCAGCTCTCACAGACACTGGGAGCGGCTCACCCCTTCTATATACTGGAAACCTACCGCTACGATAATCTGGACGTGCTCCCTACCTTCGAGGAGGTCGCTGCTGCTCATCTGGCAGCTATACGGACTATTCAACCTGAAGGGCCTTATACGCTAGGAGGCTGGTGCAACGGCGCACTCTTTGCCTACGAAATAGCTCAACAATTGCAGGCCGCTGGTCAAAACGTTGATACGCTGGTCTTGATGGACCCTGGTTCCGCTTCGCCTTCTGGTCGTTTCCTGAGCAAAGCCATTCGTCGGATGGGCCATTTGGGGCATCTGGAACAGAAACAGCAGGTTGACTGGTTTCTCCGTTTCCTGCACATCTATGAATATGTGCGGCTGTGGAAGGAGCGGAGAAGGCATATAGCCATCCAACGTAGAACAGACCATGAAGGAACTCCAGCAGAGGTTGAAGCAGCTCATCCCAATTTTCAATCGTTATTGCCTCCTATAAAAAATTTGCGCCAGAACTACTTAAGCATCTTTAACTGGTGGGCTGCTGCCTACAACATTATCCCGTATGCCGGTCGGATCGCTGTTTTCTGGACGAAAGAGGACGACGCACGGCGCAGGCAAGATTGGGAGCGTATTCTAGCAGGCAAGCACGATGTTGACATCTATATGGTACCAGGTACGCACGTCACAAGCCGTACCAAATATGCAAAAGATCTGGCCAAAGGTTTGCGCGACTGCCTGAACACATGAGAACTAACTATATATAAGGAGAGAAAAATGCGCGTCGCTATTGATATGCTGATTGCGGAAAAAGAAGCTGGCGGGATGCTTTTTGCTACACGGGCTTTATTAGACGGATTAGCCTGTATGGACCAGGACAACGAATATATTATTATTACAGGCCGCCCAGAAGATTACCAAAAGCTGGCCGCAACTCCGCTATTCCGCATTCATGCAGTAAAAGTGCGCACATGGAGCGGCATCCTGATCCGACATCAGCTCTTGCTGCCCGATATCTTGAAAAAGTTGCGGCCAGATGTTCTGCATGTGCCAGCCTTTGCCGCTCCCATTGGCTGGCATGGTCCCCTGGTGATAACCGTACACGACCTGGCATTTCTCAAAGTTCCCCAACAATCATCGCTCTATGCCAGACTCTACTGGCAATACCTGCTTCGTGAAAGCGTGCGCCGCGCCCAGCAAATTATTGCTATCTCCGAGCAAACCCGTGAAGAATTAGAGACCCTCTGGTCTATTGAGCCGAAGCGCATCCATGTGATCCATAACGCCCTCCGCCCTTCGCTGTATCAGCATACTGTCAGCTCAGAGGCTGTGCAAGCCATGCAACAACGCTATGGCGGTCGTTACCTCTTGCATGTTGGTCGCATCATGCCCCGCAAAAATGTAGAGATGCTGATCCAGGCGTTTAATCTGCTGGCAGAACGTTTCACCGACCTGCACCTGGTGCTGACCGGAGGTACAGGCTATGGCAGCTCCGGTGTTTTACAGCAGATCGCCGATTCAGCGTACCGCGAACGTATTCATCTGGCAGGCTGGGTATCTGAGCAGGATATGGGACCGCTCTATGCTGGTGCGGAGGCGCTGATATTCCCATCCAGGCACGAAGGATTTGGTCTTCCTACGCTCGAAGCGATGGCTCATAGCACACCGGTTGTTGCGAGCTTTGAAGCTGCCAGTGCTGAGATTGTGGGCGATGCTGTTTTGCGTGTCGATTGCACCAGTGACGTACTGCTTGCTGATGCTATCGCCCGGCTCTTGACCGATAAGGAACTGCGTACACGCCTGATTCGTCGTGGCTTGATCCAGGTGGCGCAATTTCGCCCCGAACGTTGTGCGCGTGCCACCCTCCAGGTCTATCAACAGGCAGCAGGGATCATTCCACCATCTCCTATGGATAGGCAGGAAACAAAGAGCAAAGCAGGAGCAAAGTAAATGGCATCGAAAAAACCTGCGGAATCGCTACCACTGGTAAGCGTGATCATTCCGTTTTCCCGGCCATTGCTCGCTAAGGCTGTGCTTGAAGAGCTGGTTCGGCAGACCTATCCGGCAGAACTGACCGAGATATTACTGGTTGGTGCCAACAGTAAAAGTCTGGCAGAGCTATATCCGATCAAAGCCATTGAAACCCCTCCCATCTATTATCCTGGCGTAGCTCGCAACATTGGCGCACGCTCAGCCGCTGGCAGGTACTTGCTTTTCCTGGACGATGATTGTGAGCCTGCACCTGATTGGATTGAGCAGAATGTACGCCTGCTCGAAGGCACTGACTTTGGAGCAGTTGGTGGGCAGATTAGCGGTAAGTCAAGAGCTTTTTTTGCTCGCTGCGTTGATTTTAGTCGTTTTGGCTTCAGCCAGAGCAATAAAGCCGCCATAACCTGGGTATGTTCAGCCAGTCTAGGAGTGAAACGCACCGTCTTTGAGCAGGTACAGGGTTTCAACGAAGAACTGCGCTCGGAGGAAGATATCGATTTCTGCTATCGTCTCATGCGAGCAGGCTATAAAACAGCCTACCAACCGGCCATCAAAGTGAGGCACGATCATCGGCGCACTAGCTTTATCGCTATGGTACGCTATAGCTACTTTTATGGTCGTGTCAGCGGGTTGTATGTGAAGCGCCTCTATACCAAAATGTCGTTCAGGAACGCCATGCTCACCAGTATCCAGAACCCGCTGCTTTATCCGCTGATGATCGTTCCAGTCTCTCTCGGTGCGACGTTAAATATCGTGCGTCTGAACATCAGAGAATATCCAGCCGTCATGCTCTATGCTCCATTTATCTTCCTCTCAAAAGCTGCCACCAATGTTGGCATCTGGCTCTGGTTGCTGTGTGGTCAACCAATAGCGGTGGATCGCTGATGCCACTATCTTGATGATTAGAGTAGGGTAGACATTCGATATCGCGCTCCTCCGCTGGTGCCCGCTTGCTCGTGACCAATGATGACCTGAAAGAGAGGAAAAGTTGCCGGGCTAGTCAGACCCAAGAGGGCTTTGCAGCCCGGCATATGATAACCATCGCTACAACGAGCTGCCAGATTGTATGCTGCACTCATAACGCAGAGCCGCTGGGCGATGATGCCGCTCTCCATGTGAACGATGCGATAACTCCGATTGCCCAGCATCTCGCTTGCTGTGAGATAGTCAACGACAATATAGCAAACCAGGCTGGCAGAGGCGCAGTTTACGCCAATCTGTGTATAAGCCTTTTGCAATTTGAGCGATACATCTTCCAGTTTGCTAACGTGGAGCATATGACAGTGATTACAGAGGCGATAGATACCTTTATCCAGGCCGTCTACGTTATTAACGGCGATGTAGAGCTGGAGAAAGGGTTCAGGCAGTTTCAGGTCGTTGCTATAGGGAGAGAGCGCATAGCGCAGAATTTCCCAGAAGCTGCTCTGGCTAAGTGGCAGGGCCAGTGGGGTAAAATTCACGTCGCCAGAGTTGCGTCGATGGAGCGCCTCAGTCAGTTCCAGCGGGGTAGTCGAAATAGGCGGCGGCATTAGACGTTGTTCTCCCTGAGAGCAAACAAAAACTTCACGAGTACGCTCTCTGGCAAATTCGGCAGTATTTGCTAGCAAAGAGTTGCGCTCAAGCTCCAGTAGGGCGCGGCAGGATCGCTGATCCAGGGAGTTCATGCTCTGATGGACGGATGTTACAGGCTCCATACTCTCCAACAAGTCAGATTCTGTAATCTCATCCGTTAGAGGCTGGATGCTTTGTTCTCCTGTTTTGGGCCAGCAGTAGAGAGGAAGGACAGCCATCAGGCTTTCCTCATTAGCATCAAAGCCCAGGAGATGGTGAGCAGGTCGATCCAGGAACTGATAATGCACATGACCCTGCAAGCCAAGTGCGCCAGCGACAAGCAGGGCGTTGCCTATGAGCAGGCCTGCTTCCTGAGAACAGAGCCGGTAAGAAAAGTTACGATAGTAAAAAGCATTTCTCCAGAAGAGGGAAGAGACCAGAAGGATTGCCTTGCTCTCGGCCAGCTCAGCGTCCACCATCTGGCTGAGCACGGAGCGATACTCTCCCTGACGGATCTGTGCCAGACGATGGTGGAGGGGATCGTAGTGGTAGATGCCTGCTGGTATATGGGCAGTTTGTGGGAGCCAGAGGTAGAGTTCGGCGGGAAAGAGGCAGCGTGCTGAGGGCACGAAACGATGGAAGGGCCAGTACACCTTAGTACCCATGTCATGGCGCGAAAAACCGTATGTATAGTAAAGCAAGGCCGAGAGAGATTGTAAGTTCAACTGGTTGTTAGCACTGTGCTGCTGCTGTGAATGGCGAAACTCCAGAAAGGAACTGCGAGCATCGCCAATGGCGAAGGGCAATATCTGTTCCAGGCTATAATGGCTGGTTTGCTGGTATAGTTTAAACCTGGGCGGTGCTGCCTCAGTATCCTCTACTTCTCCTATCTCTGCCAGGAAGCCATTATCGCTGTAATCGAACGTCTTTTGCATAAAGTGCAAGGCGGTCTGCCGGTCTGAATTGCCCATAATATGCCTTTCTAATCATACCGTTACAGGGTACAGAAACTAGGGAAATGGGTGGGGATAAGGATTAACCTCTCCATTCGTTGACAGTTGTGAAGAGAGTCGCTGGAGGCCCGTAACACGGCGCATAGCATGCCCGAATGTCATAGGCAACATACCAGGGATAATGACCTTTACACAGCGAAAACCTCCACTGTACTGCTCTGGCGTCGTCTGATCGACTACAATGATATCCAGCCCTGTACGCAGATAACGTGCAAGCAAGTCTTTGAGATCAGCAGTAAGATCCAGAGACGGGGTCCGGGTATAAAAGTCACTAAAGGCTTCTGTGAAGGTCTGCTGCTGCTGTGTCTGATAAAGAAAATCCAATCGCTCAAAAGCTTCGGGCAAGGCATAGAGCAGGGCATGGTCATCCATTTGCCGCACGGCAAAAGAGTTCGTCAGCATTTTCAGGGCCTGCTCGCGTTGCTGGGGATAACTTTTTTGTCGAGCTTCAAGCTGCGGGGCTAGCTCGCTAATCGCATTCGTCAGGGCCTTCTCTGGATAGAGATGTGATCCGGCAGCACACAGTGCTCTGGGATAACCTGGGCGTTGCAGCTCATCTACGGCCATGACCCAGAAGCACGGCACCCGTTGCTCCATTGTGATATTAAAGGCGTGAATGGTATAGCCTGTTAGATACTCAATGCGCTCGATCAGTAGCGCAGTGGTACAGTCGGTGGCCGAGAAGGGATCGATGCGCGGCCTGCTCAAACGGGCGTACCATGTCAGCAGAAAAGCATCTCGTTCGGCCACTTCTAAGATACCGTGGAGGATAGCCTCTTCCAGGCAACTGCCCAACGCGCAGCCGTTGGAAATCTCGTAGACAAAAGGTCGGTCAGGGCTATTGTGTATTCCATAGTAGGCGTAGTGTTCAGGAACCAGAATCGGCCTCTGACCCCGAAACGAGTAGCCCCAAACCCAGTTACAGACCAGATCATGATGGTAAGGGACGTAGGGATA
>DASTZT010000382.1:0-12500 GCA_035764225.1 Ktedonobacteraceae bacterium | reverse complement strand
AGAGGGTTGCCGGGCTTCATCGGGCCGTTTCCCTCCACCTCTCTTGATGAGAGTGATTTCACTCACATATTTTATTTTGTTGTCTGTATGCTTGCCAACAAGCCAATGGTGGCCAATGCTTTTTGTTACTAGTATTCTACGCTAATCTCTGGCTCCCTGTCAATTCAATTTTAAACAGGCCAATCAAGCAAGCATCTCAATACATGGAATAGCGGTGTGTCTCACGCCTGCTCTGGGAGCCGTAGGAGGCAGTGCTTTGCGCCTGCCTCCTCTTCGTAAGATGGCGCAGACCAGCAGCGATCAGGTGCCAGACTCCCATGAGCCCAGGTACTGCTCTTGCTCAGACGTGAGCGTATCAATCTGCATCCCCATAGAGTGAAGCTTCAGGCGGGCAATCTCTTTATCAATCTCGGTAGGCAGGGTGTAGACGCGAGGCTGCAACTCTTTAGCGTGATTGAGCATATATTCGGAGCCGAGAGCCTGGTTGGCAAAGCTCATATCCATCACGCTGGCCGGATGTCCCTCGGCTGCCGAAAGGTTGACCAGACGCCCCTCTGCCAACAGATGGACGCGCCGCCCATCGGCATAGGTGTACTCATCGACAAAATCGCGCACGCGACGTTTCTTCGTTGCCAGTTGCTCCAGGGCCGGGATATTGATCTCATCGTTAAAGTGCCCTGAGTTCGCCACTAGTGCGCCATCTTTCATGCGTTCCAGGTGCTGACGATTAATCACATGAAGGTTGCCTGTTACTGTGATAAAAATATCGCCAAGAGCGGCAGCTTCAATACCGGGCATGACGCGATAGCCGTCCATTACCGCTTCTAGAGCGCGTACCGGGTCAACTTCCGTCACAATCACATTGGCTCCCATACCATGAGCGCGCGAGGCCACGCCGCGACCACACCAGCCATAACCAAAAACAACCACCGTCCGACCAGCAAGCAGAATATTGGTGGAGCGGATAATCGCGTCAATCGAACTCTGCCCCGTGCCATAGCGGTTATCAAACATATGCTTGGTATCTGATTCGTTCACCGCAAGCACCGGGAACTTGAGCACCGCATGCGCCTCCATGCTGCGTAAGCGGATCACGCCGGTTGTTGTCTCCTCCATGCCACCGATGATATTGGGGATGAGTTCGGTCCTGGTGGTGTGGAGGGTAGAGACGAGATCGCAGCCATCGTCCATCGTCATATTCGGTTTATGATCGAGTGCCGCGTTAATGTGGCGATAGTAGGTTGGCTCATCCTCACCTTTAATAGCGAAGGTTGGAATGCCATACTCGCTGACCAGAGCTGCCGCGACATCATCCTGAGTTGAGAGCGGGTTGGACGCACAGAGGACGATATCAGCACCGCCAGCCTTCAATGTAATCGCGAGATTGGCTGTTTCCGTCGTAATATGCAAGCAGCCAGACATACGAACGCCTTTCAGCGGTTGATCGCTGGCAAAACGTTCGCGGATCAAGCGCAGCACTGGCATATCTTTGGCCGCCCACTCGATCCGATCCTTGCCACGAGGAGCCAGGGCAAAGTCTTTCACATCCCCTTGTGTTGAAATAGTCATCTATCAATTTCCCTTCTTTAAGAAATATGCTCAAAAAAGCTATGCGAACATACAGTGCAACATACACTTCAATATGCCGCGTTCCCATGCAAGTCTAGTATAGATCAGATCCCACACCTTTCGTACCGACTCGCTTCAGCGCGTCCAATTTATTGCCGCTGCTCCCGCGCTCGCGTCTCTCACGCATGTGATCCGAACCGGGAACGGGCGCTAAAGCGGACGCGCTGAACGCTGGTCGGTACGAAGCCAGTCAGGGTCGAAATGCGAAGAAGTAACCAGCTCTTGATAGCGCCTGGCAACTTCTTCTATAGTTAGAGTACGCAGGCGACCAATGCTAAAATCAGAACAGGCAAAAGAACCGAGAATGTTGCCATGCACCAGAGCCCGTTTTAGATCGTCCAGAGCATATTTACCATCTGGCCCCGGCTGGGTCGTGGATAGATAGCCCAGGAAGCCGCCCGCGAAGGCATCGCCCGCTCCGGTTGGATCGACCACCTCTTCAAGAGGATAGGCGGGAGCACTGAAATAGCTGCCATCAGCGCCAAACAGCAACGCCCCATAGCATCCCTGTTTCACGATCACATACTTCAACCCCAGCTCCAGCAACTGGCGCACTCCGGTTACAATGCTGGCCTGATTGGTATACTGGCGCACCTCTTCTTCGCTCATTAACAGCACATCAACCTGCTTTATCACCTCAGTTAATTGAGAGCGCTCCGTCATAATCCACAGTTCCATCGTATCAAGCACCGTCAAATACGCGGCAGGTGCCTGTTGGAGCACTTCCATCTGTAATTCAGGCTGGATATTTGCCAGAAATACCAGCGTGCTATTCTGATATTCAGCAGGAATATCAGGATGAAAATTCGCATAGACCCCCAGTTGGGTATCCAGAGTATCGCGGGCATTCATATCCATATGATAGCGACCGGTCCAGCGGAACGTCTTGCCCTCCTGGATCTGCAAACCGGCCAGATTGACAGGGCGAGAACGCCAGAAATCCAGATACTCCTGGGGAAAATCGCTGCCAACAATGGCGACCAGATTTACCTGGTCGTAGAGTGAGGCGGCAGTTGAAAAATACGACGCGGCCCCCCCAAGCACCTCATCCACTTGTGAAAAAGGAGTTTCAACGCGATCCAGGGCCACGGAACCAACAACAAGAATGGACACTTCCTCCAGCCTCCATGAAAAAAATTTAGGAGAGCGCATGCTCTCCTGTCATTACTACACAGGGGTAGCATCGCTTAAATGTTCAATCACGCCATCGAGAAAAGCCAGGGTGCGGTTAAACTTCTCGCGTGCCATCTCGCGCGCGGGAACGGTATGGAGTGACTGATACAACTCAATAAAACGCTCTTCGATATGGCGCAGCATAGCCGCCAGCACTTCGCCGGTAATGGCCCGGTTGGGATAGCGTGCGCCAAATTCGATCAATGATGTCACCACAGCCAGTCCGCTCAGGCGTCCCAGTTTATCCGCATCGTAAAGGATGAGACCTTCTGGCGAACTCGCCTCACGCTTTTCAGCAGGAATGGCTGTCATATGCGTCAAAATGGCCTGCTCCACCTTGCTAATCAGTGGAGCAGCAGCATGATGGTTGCGCAAAAACTCAACGGCCATCTCAGCCGATTTTTTATGATGATCGTGAAAACCATCTGCCACTGTAGAAATATCGTGGAGATAGGCGGCAATGACGAGAGCATCAAGATCCACTACAGCGTCATCTTCCCGCGCTTCCAATTCCAACGCCAACAGCTTACAGTTCGCAACAACTGCGCTCACATAGCGAAAACCTTCCAGCCCCATCACCTCCTCCGCATATCGGGCAACCTCCTGTATGACTCCTGTATTCATTCTAAAGATATACCTTCCCAGTATCATAATCCTCGGAACACACCTGACGCAAGGCCGCATCATATGGTGGTCGAGCTATACCTCTATCAGTAATAATAGCAGTCACATAGCTAGAGGGAGTAATATCAAAAGCCGGATTAGCTACCTGAATGCCTGTTGGGGCAATAGGGATACCACGTAGGGCCGTTACTTCTTCCGGGTGACGCTGCTCGATAGGGATGCGTTCACCAGAAGCAAGCGAGAGATCAATAGTGGAGCATGGCGCAACCACGTAAAAGGGAATATGATGGGCATGCGCCAGCACCGCAACGCTATAGGTGCCAATTTTGTTCGCCACATCTCCATTGGCGGCGATGCGATCCGCCCCCACAAACACCGCAGTAATACCTCCATGACGCATAAAGTGGCCAGCCATATTATCCGTAATCAGCGTCAGGGGTATGCCTTCTTGTTGCAGCTCCCACGCGGTCAGGCGAGCACCTTGCAACACCGGGCGCGTTTCATCGACAAACACATGGACGCGCTTGCCATCTCGCTTTGCCAGATAGATGGGGGCCAGGGCTGTCCCTACGCCGGCAGTGGCGAGCGCACCCGCGTTACAATGCGTCAGCAGAATATCGCCGTCAGCGATCAAGGAAGCGCCATACGTTCCCATGCTGAGACAGGCGAAGGCATCTTCGTCGGCTATCGCCTGCGCCTCGTCACACAGCAGCTGCACCAGTTGCGGTAAAGAACGATGTTGTTCAACGGCTCGCTCAGCGCATTGCTGCATGCGCTTGATGGCCCAGAAAAGATTGACGGCAGTGGGGCGCGTGCCTTGCAACAGCAGCGCGGCTGAACGAATATGCTGTTGAGCAGCTGCAATGGTGAGGGTGGTTCCCTGTTCACGGAATAAGCGGTGCAGAGCCAGGGCCACGCCAAAAGCAGCCGTCACACCAATGGCGGGCGCGCCCCGCACTTTCAACGTCGTGATGGCGTCGGCAACTTCTTGCTCGTCCCGCAGCTTGAGATAGATAATCTGTTGAGGAAGCAGCGACTGATCTACCATACCAACATACGCGCCCTGGCTATCTTCCTCCCACCATACCGTTCTTACGTGTTGTTGCTGATGCGAATCAACCATAAGATACCGATCTCCTTTACCAACCCGGCAGGGCTCTTAATACTAAAAAGCAGCAGCGCATACCAGCCTCTGTTTTCTAACGAGAGAACCAACTCATTTAAGCACAGCAACCCAATAGTACTAACATAGGAGCTAACGAAAGCTGGAATTCTGCTAAAGTATGCTACCATGATAGACGATATAGCACGCATCTGCAAGTGTATATTACTACTCTAGTATGTTACTGATAGCGTCGGTTGTCCGTTCCACTACACAGAAGGATAAAGTGTTTCCGCATCCGCAGGATTATTTATGTAAGGATACAACGCCTGCGCAGCTCGGAGATGGACTGATTACCTCCTGCAAGGAACGGGCAGGATGGTAACAGTTATCATCGAAGGGATTGTAGCGCATGGTCCGGGTGGAAGCCAAGGAAAGCTCTTGGTCCTTTGAGCAAATTTACGACGAATATAAGACTCCTATTTATAATTATGTCTATCATCTGGTAGGTGATCGCGAACAAGCAGATGATTTAACGCAAGATACTTTTTTAAAAGCGTTTCGCGCACTACCAAAAATGGACGCGAATTTGAAGCTATCGGCATGGCTCTATCGGATTGCGACGAACACGGCGTATGATGCGCTTCGCCGTCGCAAGCTCATTGCATGGTTACCCTGGCAAGATCTCGATCATGAACCTGCTGATGTTGAAAGTGCGGACCCACAGGAAATATACGGCACGACAGAGCTGGTACGTGCAGCCCTTCGTCGCATGCCCCAGCAATACAGGGCAGCATTACTCCTGTACACTCAGGAGGGATTTTCCTACAGTGAAATTGCCCGGTCCCTGAATATTGCCGAGAGTGGCGTCAAGATGTATCTTTCTCGTGCGCGTCAATCGTTTCGAGAACACTACCGATCCCTGGAGCAAGGAGGAGGCGTAAAATGAACTGCGAGCAGGTCAAGGAGCTTTTAAGTGCTTACCTTGACAATGCGCTCGCCCCGGAAGAATATGAGACGGTAACCCTGCATTTACGCACCTGTCAAGAATGTACTCATATTCTGGCCGACTACCGCAGTTTTGACGCCCTCCTCTTGCAACTTCCTCGCATCAGTCCAGATCCGGCATTGCGCCAACGCATTTTTTCCTCAGCAGAATATCTGGAGCTTACGGGTACATTTGGCTCTAGCAGAGGAAACGGAGAATGGGCAGCACGACAGCCAAAAGAGCGGCAGCCCGGTCGTCCGCGTCTGGTAGCTTTGCCGGGAGGACGCGAGCCTTTCGCTGGTGCTCAGGCTGCTTCAGATGCCCACGTTCCACGCTCCAGCACACACTCAAGCAATCATCGCTACACGCGAGGGATGTCGATTATTCGGTTTATCATTGCTGCTACGTTGCTCCTGACTATTTGCCTGGGCAGTCTGGTTGGCTGGAACGTCTGGAAACAACAGGCCGGGATAGCTCGCGGCATCCGGGGGGGAATTACACCTCCTGCCGCTCTCTCTCAAGGACCGATTCCTGCCGGGTTGCGCTTTATTTTTTTGCGTGCCGGTGCTCTTTGGAGCGCTCCCACTGATGGCGGATCAGGTATTGTACGCCTGACGCCAGAGAATATTGTGGTAGCAACCAACTGGGTTGTCAGGCCTGCTCTACCAGGACGACCCGCTGGCAATATGCTCGCTTATATCGATCTGCAACAGGGACGCGTCCACATCATACGTAGCGATGGGCAGCGCGACATCACACTTTCTCAACCTTTGCTTAAACCTGGCACCCTACCTGCAACGATCTGGGACACAAGTACAGGAGCTGCCATCCTCAATAGTCTGGCATGGTCACAGGATGGCCACATGCTGGCCTTTATTGCTGATCCCAGAGGAACAAACCAGCCCGGACTCTATATCTACTCAGTCAGCACTGGCGACATCCAGCAAGTTCAGCTCCCTATCACAGATGCCGTGTCCCATCCAGTGTGGTCACCCGATAGTATACGCATCGCTTTTGTGCTTACCAGCAATGGAAATGTCGGCATACTGGACTACAATACTCAGAATCACGGCATACTGACTATCGCTTCCGCGCTCAACACGCGCGCGAATCCCAATGATGGCGTCCTTACGCTCGACTGGTCGCCAGACACGGACATGCCAGTAATCACCTGGAGCGTGGGAGTCGTGGGGCATGTACACAGTATCTGGTCGCAGCGCGTCGGCGTTGAAAGCCAGACTCCCCCTCACATGCTAACCAGAGGAGATTATGCCCAGGCCACCTATAGCCGCACCGGACAAAATAACGCCGGGGGATGGCTACTGGTTACATCGCTTTCCGGCCTGCCCGGCGATATCCTCAGCATGAGTCTTAACGCTGATATCACCAGATTGACCTCTGGCAAACAGGTGAGCTTTGCCCAATGGTCCCCAGACGGCATACGAGTCGATTACTTTGAGGCACTTTCAGCTGGAATGGGCAATCTACATGTAGTTCACACGATCACCAGGATTGACACCCTGATTGCCACTGAAACCGCTCAAGACCCGACGCCTGCCTGGTCTTCCGATGGTCAACAGCTCGCATATAGCACCGGGATGCATGTGCTGATCGCTGACGCCCAGACCATCAAAACATCACAGCCCCTCAAAATACAGGGTCCAGCTACGGCTTTGAACTGGTCCGCCTCTTCCCCTCATCAGCTGGTCATCGCGGTGGAGGATGGGCAACCGGGCCTCTATCTGGTAGATACACAGCAAGATACTATCCTACAGCTAGACAAAGAAGGAACAAGCGGTCCTATCCTCTGGACCCAGATTCCATAACCGCTGCTTCTCGCTCTTTCCACTGATGTTTGCCATTACATCTATATAAATAGATGTGCCAATGTTCACAGAAATTTTATAGTCCTGCTCAAAAATTTCATATGCTTTTTATGCCACGCGATTATAGTGTAATATATGGGTTTGTTATAACCTCTCGGTCTAGGGGTGTATGTGTTATGGAGGAAGGGAGTATGACAATCACGCATTCGTTTTTTACAGGGTATCCGCTATCGTCGGGCATCATTGCCTCGGCTGAGCAGATGGCACAGCGTGGCATCCATGCGATATTCAAGGCCCGGCCTGCTGCTATAACGCAGGATATACTGGGCCAAATGGAGCGGCGGGACCGCGTTGTGCTCATACTGCTAGATGGGCGGCGCACCATCGAGGACGTAGCTCGCTTAACTCACCGCGATGAGATAGAAATAGCCCGGATTCTGGTTCGTCTCTTACAATGGGGCTATGTTGATTTTTTAGGGGAATAACATAAAGAAAGGTAAGAAGGGCAAAACGGTTATAAATATAGGGAAAGGGCAAAACAATAATTTTTCTATGGCAATCTTGCGAGTTACCACAAATTTCTTCAAAACAGGAAATTTGCTCCCAAAAATACTAACAATTTGTTCACTTATGGGGTATAATACTTAGGCCTGGGATGGAAAGCGGGATGTTCGTGAGCAAGCAGATCCACCTCGACGAGCGGCTTGTAACGTTCATCTGATTTTCCGCGCGACCTTTTCCCCATGGGGTTCGCGCGCGCGCCTCCTAGAGCTTCGCGTTGCTGTCTAGCATACGCGTGGTAAGGGGAGGACGAGCTGGCACCCCGTCCTTCCCTTACTTTTATCCTTTTGTCCTTTCTGGGAAAGGGTCGCATGCGATTCATAATGCGGTCACTTGGCGGAAAACTAATAATTGTTGCAACAGTAACGCTCCTATTCTGTATGCTTATTTTCATAGGTATTTCCTGGAACTTATTCAAGTTCTATTCAGAGCATCAGGCCAGGAGTGACGCACAAACGCACCTTTTTCAGATCAAACAGGCCTATCAAACTCACACAACGATGTTGGCCAATGAATTAGAGCAATTGACGCATAATAGCGACATTAACGCCATTTTCTCAACTCCCGCTCCTCAGGATCGCCTTCAAGCCTCGCTGGTCTCCTTATCCATCCGCTACCACCTGTCCGCGCTTGATATTATCTCCAGCGATCATCAGATCCTGACACGGATAGAGGGAACAAACCCAACAAGTAATACGCTCTCTCTAGATACGGCTCGTCTGCTTAACCAGGCATTACAAGGACAGGCGGCTTCTCTATTACAGAGGATCACGCTCCCAGATACCAATCAGCTTGCGGTCGATAACCAGTGGGTCATCAGCGTTGCCGTCCCCATTTTCAACACAGCAGGTACGCCTCTAGGCACGCTGGTGGGATCGCAGCTGGTTGATAGTTATTTCGCGCAGACGTTGACCCAACAGACATCTACGCCCATTGTTTTATGCTTATCGGGACATGTACAGGGAACAGCAGGGGTTGCCATTGACACACTGGTGGCTAACCAGACTATATCCGAGCAGGATCTTTGCACTCCCGGCCTCTCCAACATCGTTCATACATCCCAGTCCTATTTCACCCAGGCCGATCAAGCGAGCACGAAAGAGCAGCTTGCGAACTCGCCCAGTCTGGTGATCGCTGCCATCGAACCGCTTTATAGTTTGACCTCGCACAGTGGGCAATTATTGCTCATTATCACAGGTCTGGGGCTGGTTATTTTCGCGCTGGGTATCCTCATCTATGCCACTATTACCAGAATCTTGCTCGTTCAGCCCCTGCGGCACCTCCAGGCCCGTGTACAGGCAATGGTGGCAAACGGAACTGGCTCGCAGATACAACAGGATGATACGGACGAAATTGATATGCTCTCAAACGCCTTCGAGTTACTCTCGGAATCGCTGGACAACGAAAGCCAGGTGCTGACGGAGCAGATGAGCCATCTTTTAATCATGAGCGATGCCCTGATTTCAACGCTCCATCTAGAACACCTGCTGGGCGAAATTGTATCGCGCCTGGGACGAATTATGCAGGCCAAACATGTTTCGCTGCTGCTCTATGGGCGCGAAATGCCCTCACCCTGGGCAGTGGCGCAATGGTCGGATCAACAGGTTGTTAACTCCTACACCTTCCCCTCGGCTCATCAAAGCGCCTCTCATACTGCCAGACCAAAAGACGCAACCCCCCAAAATAAAGGAGCTGTCACTGTCCATGCAGATCCTGACGGTGATATTACAATGGCCATTACCACGAAAATGGCTGCGATTTCGGGATCGCGCGCGAACTCTTCCACCACAAAAAGCCAGGCAGCTGGGCACACGAAAAAAACCGCGGCGACGGAGGCGTACGGCTCAAAAACAAAGCATTCTCGCATTCCACGCCTGGTACTACGTGATCTTGATATGAGCCTGGCCCGTATCGTCATCCAGCGCCAGAAAATAGCCTATGGCGAAGATATCGCGATGGTCTACCAGGAACGCAAGGAACGCTGGGCACGTCTCGCGCTGGATGCTGGATATCGCTCAACGATTGCCGTCCCTCTGCTTTTTCAGGATCAGGCAATTGGCGCATTTATACTCTATGGAGACAAGCCACGCCATTTTAGTACCCGCGATACCTTTTTGTTAAGTACTGCTTCGATCCAGACCTCGATGGCGATTCAAAATGCATTGCTCTTTGCCGAAGTGAACGAGAAAAATGTTGCCCTTGAACGGGCCAACCAGTTAAAATCTCAGTTCCTGGCTAATGTTACCCATGAATTACGTACTCCTTTGCATAGTATTATCAGTTATGGTGCGTTAATATTAGAGGGGTTCCTGGATGGGGAGTTGACAACAGAGCAGGAAGAGCATATCCAGTTTATGGTACGACGGGCCGAGGATCTCTCCCACCTCGTCGATGATATGCTTGACCTCTCCAAAATTGAAGCGGATCGCATAGAAGTTAAACCTGAGCCTTTAGAGTTGGCTGCTTGCCTGACGGAGGTCGTCAGCCAACTTAAACCGCTGGCAAATAATAAAGAGCTGTATCTGCACCTGGAAACGGCTGCAGGATTGCCCCAGGCGATAGCCGATGGCCAGCGCGTGCGCCAGGTCGCCATTAACCTGGTCTCGAATGCGCTGAAATTTACCGAGAAAGGCGGAGTAACCATCCGTTGTGCCCTGACATCGGATGAAGACATGCTGCGCGTTTCTGTAAGCGACACCGGGATCGGTATTTCACCCGCCGCCCTGAGCTACATATTTGAGGCCTTTCGCCAGGCTGATGGTAGCACAACGCGACGCTTCGGCGGCACGGGACTCGGTTTAACGATAGCGAAAAAGCTCATCGAATTGCAAGGAGGCGAATTCGCTGTGGAGAGCGTGCCAGGAGAAGGTTCTACTTTTTCCTTTACCTTACCCATAGTTTCCACCTTCAACGTCAACCAGTAAATAGATACATAACCAGTAGTAATCGCAATCGTCAAGAAAGAGTCTGAGGAAGTAACATTCGAGAGTAAACATATGAATACATCAATGCATGATCCAACCAGCACTCGTCCACCGACCATTCTGATCGTCGAGAATGAGGTTTCGAACCGCATCTTGATCGAGCGTGTCCTCTCAACACGAGGATACCGCTGCATCTCGGCTTCCAATGGACGCGAAGCCCTCGATCTCCTTGATCGTGAAGAGGTCGATCTGATCCTGACCGATCTTTCCATGCCGGTACTCGATGGTTATCGCGCCACGCAATTGATTCGTGCTCGACCAGGACTGAGCAACGTCCCTATTGTGGCCGTAACAGCCTTTGCCCTGAATGACGAGGGAGAGGCAGCGCGACAGATTGGTTGTACCGAATACTTAACCAAGCCATTTAAGCCACGCCAATTGTTAGAAGTGGTAGATCGCCTTTTATCTCACCAATAATTGGGTCGCCTCTAAAAAGGGACTTTCCAAAAATTGCCTGCATGTCAGGCTTGAGCCATAGTTCCAAAAACGTGGACTATCTCTAGTCATCACGTTTTTGTTTGATTTAGACAGTTATCGCTAACCGTAAGGGCTGAACTACATAGGCCGCTATTCCCTCTGCCTTCGAGAAAGCATCGGGCTTACGTTTGCGTAAAATGTTATAGGACCCGTTGACATCGGCGCATATCTTGCGTCCATCTTTGGTGCGATACAGGCGATTTCTCTGTCCCATGCGCTTGCCGCTGAAGGCATACTCCGTCTCATCATCGGGCTGGTACGTCGGAATAGGGTCCAGGTCAAGAAAGCTGGCTTTGCTGGTATAGCTCTCTTCCTGGATCTCCACCTGGATACCCACTAACTCCGCCTTATAGCTGAGCATGTCAATAAAGCGTGCGTGCGGAATGTTCACAAAATTCTGATTGTTGCGCCGCCCGTTGTTCACCTCTTGTTTCCAGAGCGGATTTTTGCCGACGATGAGGGTTCCTGCCCCTTCTTTGACCATCAGATCGATAATGGCCTTGCTGGCAGCATGCAGGTAGTGGTCCACCTGTCGGTTCCGCTTATTGGTGATACGCTGCATTTGTTTGGTCATGCGGTCCCGTTCTGCTTTGGGCAGGCAGAGCTTTAACTCTTTGATGCGTTTGTTGTACCACTGATTTCTGGCTTTGAGCGTTCGACCGTTAACCAGGCGAGGGACAAAACCCTCTCGGTTTGATGTTATCGCCGCTAAGTTGGTCACACCAAGATCAATGGCAACGCAGAAGGAAAGGTCTACCTGTGCTTGAATAGGCTCTCTGCTATAGATGACCTCGACGACATAATAGCCGTTACGGGGAACAATGCGCACTTGATCGATCTGCTTTGGGTCTCGTTGCGTTTTCACCTCAATAGGGAGCATAGAGGGCTTGATAATGCCGTGTCGTAATGTGTTCTTACCTCGGTTTTTGTGCAAGGTTTGCCCTCCACTTAATGCCTGAAGCGTATAGATCAAGACATTCCGCCCCTCGGTTTTATGCTTGTATTTCGGAAGTCGTGGTCGCCCAGTGAACTTGGACGGGTCTTCTTTGTAGGTTTTTAACGCCTCAAAAAACGCTTTCCAGTTGCTGTCAAGCTGTTGCAGTACTTGCTGGCTCACTTTGGCCGGAAGCGCCTTA